>CAMWJY010000048.1 GCA_947174685.1 uncultured Mollicutes bacterium
CATTCGATGTGGAAAAGGATATTGTCCCGAATCATTTTCAATTAAAGATGTATCATTATATAAAAAAGTTATTCATTATAGATTTACTGTCACTTTTAATTTAAACGTTGGTTTTAATTATATTACTGACTAAGCAATAATATAATTAAATAGCATCAAAGATACTTATGGATAAGTATTATTCAAGAAATGTAAAAATGAGTATATTCAACTTTAAAATTCAGTTTATCCAAAATTAAATAAGGGTATATTTTTCGTGAGAAAAAATTAAAAGAGATAGGGAAAAAATACCATATTTTATATATTTTCAAGAAGTATAGCTTAAATCAACTTATACGAATTAAAAAATGAGGAAACCAGAATATATGCATAAAATAATTTGCCAAAAAAGAGTAAACTATGGTATAATATAGGAGCATCGATAATGAACTGGATTTGGCAATAGGTCATTTCTTTTATCTTTATCATATGGTGACTAATATGGGGCTTATGGAGCCATGCTTTATATTTGATATATTATAAATGAATAATAACTTGGCTCACATAAAGCATTCATTAAAAGGAATGCTTTTTTTCTGCGAAAAACTGTCGAAATTCATAAGGATTTATGGTAAAATACAAGATAAGGATGTGAGTAAAATGAAGAAGATTCAAGTCATAGTAAGAGATAAGAATACTTTGGTTTTAGAAGAGGATGCAGTTCGTGGAGATTATATAGATTTAAGCAGTATCTCTAATGTAGATTTTAAGCAGATTGAAAATGCTGTCCTTGCGGGTAAGGATTCTGTTTATAATCAAAAGCTTTCAGAATATAAAGAAATGCTTACGCTTCAATTATCTCAAGAAAAGAAGGATTTAGAAAATAACTTTACTTTAGATAAACAACAGCTTTTAAATCAATTGGATGCTTTAAAGAAAGAGCATATGCAAGCAATGGAAAACTTTAAAAATTCTACTGCTTATGCACACAATCATGAATTAGATGAATTAAATAGACAAATCAAAGAGTTGAAGGATAAGCACCAACAGGAGCTAGACTTATTGAAGAAGGAAGAAGCATATAAGCTTAGCTTTGAGCTTCAAAAATTAAATCAAGAGTTAGCTCAACAAAAACAAGCCTCTTTACAAAAGGAAACTGAAGTTTCTTCTAAGCATCAGCTTGAGCTTATGAGTTTAAGATCTCAGCTCACTGCCCTTCAAAGTCAAATGGAGATTAAGCTTTCTAATGAACGTTTAGAGGCTGAGAAGAAATATACAGATCAAATCAATCGTTTAAACCAGGCATTAAAGGATGCTTCAAGCGAGACAGAGCATTTTAAGTTAGAACAACAGGTAAAGCTGGAAGCAGAGCTTAGAAAACAGGAACAGAAGTTTGCAGAAGAAAGACTACAGTTTAAGGAACAGCTAGAAGCTTTAAATCAACAATATCAGCTCTTGCAAAGACAAAAGGCTTCTTTAAATGTAAAACAGACAGGTGAGGATTTAGAATCCTGGTGTGATAATGAAGTAAAGAGCTATATGCAAAATGGTCTTTCCAATTGTAGCTGGGATAAGGATAATCAGGTTGTACGTAATGAGGATGAAGCTAAGGGAAGTAAGGCAGACTATATCTTTAGTATTTATGAATCAGATAAAAAGGATATGCTACTTGCCAAGGTATGTTTAGATATGAAGGATGAAAATCCTGATTCTGTAAATCGTAAAAAAAATGCAGATTATTATAAGGCATTAGATAATAACCGTAAGAAAAAGGATTGTAAATATGCAGTGCTTGTTTCTAATCTAGAAATAGATAAGCCAAATGATATCCCAATTTATAAGGTTACGGAATATGAAGAGATGTATGTAGTACGTCCAGCCTATTTGATGACCTTCTTAAATATGCTTGTATCCTTAACTACACGCTTTGCAGATATTGTTCTTGCCAAGGAAGAAGAGCGTTTAGAAATCAAGAAGCTATTTGATTTAAAGGCTTCCTTTGAGGAATTAAAGAAAACTTATTTAGATAAGCCTTTAGAAAGCTTAGAAAAAAATATCGAGGAAATTAGAAATCAGAATTCTAAGATTATGGATGCTTCTAGAAAGATAGAAGGCTATTGTGATACTATAACCAGAAACTATTTAAATGAAATTCAAAATAAATTAGATCGTTTTGATGTTAAGGTTACAAAGATTTATAAGTAAAGTATAGATGGTTTTATTTCTATAAAAAATATAAAAAGAAAGGAAGAGTTCTTATGTTTGAAATTGTTTCTAAGTATAAGCCTACAGGAGATCAGCCTGAAGCTATTGATACTATTGTTAAGGGTTTTGAAAATGGAATAGATCGTCAGGTCCTATTAGGAGCTACAGGTACAGGTAAGACATTTACTATGTGTAATGTCATTGCGAGATTAAATAAGCCTACATTAGTTTTGGCACATAATAAAACTCTTGCTGGACAGTTATATAATGAGATAAAATCTATATTTCCTAATAATCATGTGGAGTATTTCATTTCTTACTATGATTATTATCAGCCAGAGGCTTATGTTGTAAGTAGTGATACCTATATTGAAAAGGATTCTAGTATCAATGAAGAAATAGATGAGATGAGACATAGTGCTACGGCAGCCTTAATGGATTATAAGGATGTTATTGTGGTGGCATCTGTTTCTTGTATCTATGGTATTGGTGATCCTGATGATTACAGGGATTCTATGCTCAATATCAGAGTTGGAGAATCCTATAATAAAAAAGAATTACTTACTCGTTTGGTAGAAATGCAATTTGAAAGAAACGATATTGATTTCAAAAGAGGTAGCTTTCGTGTAAGAGGGGATGTATTAGAAATCATTCCTATTAACGAGCATGCCAAAGGAATCCGTATTGAATTCTTTGAAGAAGAGGTAGAACGTATTCGTACCTTTGATGTTACAACAGGTATGAAGATTGCAGATGTAGCTTTTGCAAATATTTTTGCTGCCACACATTTCGTAACAAATAAAGAGAAACTAGAAGAGGCTTTAAGACGTATTAAGGCAGAGCTTCAAATTACCCATAAGAAATTTATTTTAGAGGGAAAGCCTTTAGAGGCAGAGCGTATTGAACAAAGAACAAAATATGATTTAGAAATGTTAGAACAAACAGGAACCTGTAGTGGAGTAGAAAACTATTCTAGACATTTATCCTTAAGAGGAGAAGGAGAAACTCCAGCTACTCTAATTGATTTCTTTGGCGATGATTTCTTACTGATAGTAGATGAATCCCATGTAACCTTACCTCAGGTTAGAGGTATGTATAATGGTGACCGTTCCAGAAAAGAAACCCTAGTTCAATATGGCTTTAGACTTCCTTCAGCCTTAGATAACAGACCATTAAAATATAATGAATTTGATAGTAAAATTCATCAGGCTCTATTTGTTTCTGCAACTCCTGGAGATTATGAGAAGAATTATCCAATTGTTGAACAGATTATTCGTCCTACAGGATTACTAGATCCTATTGTTGAGGTAAGAAGAACTGAAGGACAGGTAGATGATATCTATGCTGAAATCCGAAAGAGAATGGTTTTAAATGAGCGTGTATTAGTTACCACTTTAACGATTAAGATGAGTGAGGATTTAACAGCTTATTTAAAGAAGCTAGGTTTAAAGGTTGCTTATCTGCATTCTGAAATTAAAGCCTTAGAGCGTTTAGAGATTTTAAGAGATTTACGTGGTGGCAAGTATGATGTTTTAGTTGGTATTAACTTATTAAGAGAAGGTCTAGATTTACCAGAGGTTTCTTTAGTCTGTATCCTAGATGCAGACAAGCAAGGCTTCTTACGTAGTACACGAAGCTTAATTCAAACCATTGGTCGTGCCGCAAGAAATGCAAGTGGTAAGGTTATTATGTATGCAGACACTCTAAGTGAGGCAATGGAAGAAGCTATCAATGAAACAAGCCGTAGAAGAGATATTCAGATGGCTTACAATGAGAAGCACGGGATTACACCTACCACAATTGTTAAGGCTTTACCAGAAATGGTAAGTATCAAGAAGCTAGATGCTAAGAAGGAAAAGAATAAGAAGAAGCTTTCTTTAGAAGAAAAGATTGATTTAATCAATGAGCTTGAAGAAGAAATGCGTGCATACGCAAAGGATTTGAACTTTGAAATGGCTGCACAAATTCGTGATGCAATATTAGAACTAAAGGCGGGAAGATAAATGCATTCAATTAAAGAGTTATTTAAAATAGGGAATGGTCCTTCTAGTTCTCATACGATTGGTCCATTAGAAGCATCTAAGGAATTCCTAAGAAGATATCCTTCTTTAGATGAGGTAAAGGTGGTTTTATATGGGTCTTTAGCTTTAACAGGTAGAGGCCATTTAACAGATTATATTATAGAAAAAACATTACTTCCTATTCCTTGTCATATTGAATTTGATATCAATACAAAGATGGGACATCCAAATACAATGGTATTTTATGGTTATAAAAATGGAGAGCTGATTGGAAGCTTAAAGGTGTATTCTATTGGTGGAGGAGCAATCCAGATTGCTGGAGAAAAGGAGAAGGTTTCAGAAAAAATCTATAAACTAAATACCTTTAAAGCTATTTCTGAATATTGTAAAAAAGAAAAAATATCTTTAGCAGAATATGTAGATTCTGTAGAGGGTAAAGAGATTAATTCCTATATAGAATTAATTTATGATACTATGCTTAAATCTATAGAAAAAGGCTTAAAGCATGCAGGTGTACTTCCTGGCAAGCTTCAGGTTAAAAGAAAGGCTGCCTACATCTATCAACAAAACAGTAAGGATGAAGGACTAGAGCTTTTAAGAAAGAAAGTCATTGCCTATGCTTATGCTGTAAGTGAAGAGAATGCAAGTGGTGGTAAAATTGTCACTGCCCCTACCTGTGGTGCATCAGGTGTACTTCCAGCTTGCTTAAAGTATGCCATTGAGTTAAACTGTTATGCAAAGGAAGAATTAATCAATGGCTTAAAGGTTGCAGGCCTCATCGGAAATATTGTAAAAACGAATGGTTCCATCAGTGGTGCTGAGGCAGGCTGTCAGGCAGAGGTGGGAACCGCTTGTGCAATGGCGGCAGCATTCCTATGCTATTTAGATGGTGGAAGTATTGATATGATAGAAAGAGCTAGTGAAATCGCCCTAGAGCACCACCTAGGCTTAACCTGTGATCCAATAGATGGATATGTACAAATTCCTTGTATAGAAAGGAATGCAGTAGCAGCCTTACGTGCAATCGATGCTGCAAAGCTAGCATCCTATTTAAACAGTAATGAATCAAAAATATCTTTTGATCTGGTAGTAGCAACAATGCTAAAAACAGGTCATGATTTAAGAACAAATTATAGAGAAACCTCAGCAGGAGGACTTGCAAAAACATTTTACGAGTAGAAGGGAAATTAAATGGAAGAGGGAAAGATAGTTAGGCTAGAAATAGAAGGCTATGATATGAATGGCTTAGGTGTTGCTAAGCTAGATGGATTAGTCATCTTTGTTTCTAAGGCTTTAAAGGGTGAAGTCGTTATGGCAGAGCTTACAAATGTTCATAAGAAATTTGCCTTTGCAAAAGCTGTGAAAATTATCACACCTTCTTTAGAACGCATTTTAAGTCCTTGTCCATACGAAGAAGGCTGTGGTGGCTGTGATCTTTTACATATGAAATATAAGACAGAATGCAAGGTAAAAGAAGATAAGGTAATCAATGCCTTCGCAAAGATAAATAAAGAAAATACTATTCAGTTTAATCCCATCATTAAGAATAAAAATATCTTTGGATATCGAAACAAAGTAATGATGCCATTTGGTTATGATGAGGATGATAATGTCATCTATGGCTTTTATGAAAAATTATCTCATAGTCTTGTTTCTATCGACCATTGTGAAATTTCTAATCATTATGTCAATGAAGTAGTTGAATTCATAAGAAAATTTGTGAGTGTTATGCATATTAAAGTTTATAACGAAGAAACTCACACGGGTATCTTTAGAGGAGTAATGGTTCGAAACAACTATAAAAATGAAATGATGGTTGTCTTAATTACAACTAAGTATTACGATTTTTCTAGATTAATTGAATACATTGATGAAGGCTTTCCTTTAGTAAAATCAATGTATATCAATATCAACCCAAATAAAACAAATGTTATGCTATCTAATGAGTATATTCATATCTATAAGGATAAAACTTTAATAGAAGATATTTTAGGGTTGAAATTTAGTGTTTCCGCAGGATCCTTTATGCAAGTGAATCATGATGCCTGTGAAAAGTTATATCAAGAAGCATTACGTATGGCAAAGCTAACCAAAGATATGAATGTTATAGATGCCTATTGTGGTATGGGAAGTATTACGCTTAATATTGCAAAGCAAGTCAATCATGTCTATGGTATAGAAATTGTAGAAGATGCCATCATAAACGCAAACTACAATAAAGAATTAAATAATATTTCAAATGCTACCTTTATCTGTGGACCATGTGAAGAAGAAATCAAGAAGCTTACACATTTAAATCAAATAGATTGTATCTTCTTTGATCCACCAAGAAAAGGGTGTGAGCAAAGCTTCTTAGATACAGTTATAGAAATGAAAATACCTAAGATTATCTATATTTCCTGTAACATAGCAACAGCAGTAAGAGATATAGAATATTTGCAAAAACATAATTATATTGTTTTGGAAACTACACCTTGCGACCTTTTCTCTAAGACTTCACATACAGAAGTAATTTCGAGTTTAGTAAGGGTAGAAAATAAAA
>CAMWJY010000049.1 GCA_947174685.1 uncultured Mollicutes bacterium
CTGCTAAGGGTATGTGGTTATTCTATGAGCATCCAGAGGTTAACTTTAATGACTTGAAACAAAAGTTTATGGATATTCGTAAGCGTGCTTTCCAGTATCCAGAATTAGGTAAGAAGGCAAATCTAGTTTGTATTCCAACAACCTCAGGAACTGGTTCTGAGGTAACTCCATTTGCGGTTATTACAGATAAGGTAGAGCATAAGAAGTATCCATTAACAGATTACTCCTTAACTCCGACTGTAGCAATTATTGATCCTGCTTTAACAATGGGCTTACCAAAGGCTATTACTGCAGATACTGGTATGGATGTATTAACTCACGCAACAGAAGCATTTGTTTCTACACTTGCCTCAGACTTTACAGATGGTTTAGCAATTCAGGCAATTAAGATGGTATTTGCTTATTTAGAGCGTGCATATAAAAATGGACCAAATGATCCGGAGGCTCGTGAAAAAATGCACAATGCATCTGCACTTGCTGGTATGGCATTTGCGAATGCCTTCTTAGGTATGAACCACTCTATGGCTCATAAGATTGGTGCAGAATTCCATGTTCCTCATGGTCGTGCCAACGCAATTCTATTACCATTTACGATTCGTTATAATGGTACAAAGCCTCAAAAGCTATCTACATGGCCAAAGTATAATTACTATCGTGCTGATGAGAAGTATGCAGAGCTTGCAAGAGTTTTAGGCTTACCTGCTTCAACTGTTGAAGAGGGTGTAGAATCCTATGCAAAGGCTTGTGGCGAGCTTGGTATGAAATGTGGCATTAAGATGAACTTTAAGAGTCAAGGCCTTGATGAGGCAGAGTATTTAGCATCTTTAGAGAAGCTGGCTTATTTAGCTTATGAGGACCAGTGTTCTCCAGCCAACCCAAGAGTTCCAATGGTTGAGGATATGCAAAAGATTTTAAAAGATGCATATTACACAGAGGAATTCTTTGAAAAGGAAAATTAATATGCTAACACCTAAACAAAAGGCTTATTTAAAAAGCTTGGCTCATCCATTAAAAGCATGCTTCCAAATTGGAAAAGAAGGCTTAAGTGAAAACTTAAGAACAGATTTATTGAATTATTTAAAGAAGCATGAGCTGATGAAGGTAAGTATATTAAATAATTCTAGTGTAACTTTAGAAGAAATTGAACCGTTTCTTTATGAGGTTGATATTGAATTGGTTCAAAAAATAGGACATACATTAGTTTTATATAAGCATTCTGATGATGCTAAAACTCCAATTTTGTTACCTGTGAAACCAAAATAAACTTGGTGTAATTAAAAAGAGGTAGCAAGAAGGCTTATCCATTGGTGTTAAAAGCACTTAAGGATAAGCCTTTTTTATTGTGAAAAGTGGATAATTTATTGTAGATATTATTAGAAATATGATATAATAAAATGGAATAAGAAAGGGTGGTATTATGCCTGAAACTAAAACAACAAAAGCAGTTAATTCAAAAGGAACAGCAACTACTAAAAATACAGCGAAGAAGAGTACAGCTACTTCAAAGGTTTCAACAGCTTCAGAGGCTCCAGCAAAGGTGTCTTCAACTAAAACTACTACAACAACAAAAACTGCAAAACCTGTAACAGAAACTAAAAAGGCTTCGGTGGAAAATAAAAAACCTACAAGTACACCAGTAAGAGCTACAACGCCAGTAAAACAAAAACAAACTGCAAGTAAGGAATCTAAAGTCCATAAGAAGAGTAATAAAAATAAGGTTCGCTTCATATCAATTATATCTGCGGTTGGTTTTGTGGCATTATTGGTATTTGTCATAGTTATTATATTTAGTGTTAGGTCATGTTCTAGCAATAAACAAGTTTACTCTAATCCATATAAAACAACGACTAAAGTAAATTATGAAACAGAATATTTAGGTACAGTAAAGCGTAATATTCCTGAGGTTAAAAACGAGGGGCTTGAAGCTTATCCGAAATATGGTTCTACCTTAACATCTGTTATTGGAGGTAGTGATGAAGCAGTAGCTAAAAGAAGTGCTCTTATCACAGAGGCTTGGAATCTAGCATCTACAAAAACCACAATTGGTTCAGATGGTTATCCAAAAAACACTTGGGATAGAATGGATAAGGATGGAAATCTTTATCTAGGAGATTATAATACTTCATCTGGTCCAAACACTCCAGATAAATTATATAAGCATTCTTCCTCTGTTGGGCTATATTTAGGTGATGTTAGTGATGATGAACCAGGTGTAGTTAAACGTATCACTATGGGGCCTAGAGGATATGACAGAGGCTATGGTATCACTGGATTATATGCACCAGCAGGTGAAGTGGTTAAGGTTGAGATATCTAAAGAGGATATGGAAGCTACAGGTGGAATTGTAATTCATATTGGACAAGCATTATATAATAGCAAGGCAAACAATATTTGGGTTCAGAAAAATGCAATGAATCGTTTTCCTATTATTTTAAATACATTATATGTGGATAAGGACACTGCAATTCTTGATGAGGAAACAGGCGTATATACTGCATATATAGGTTCTTTCTTAGGTGGACCAATCTATATTAGAAATGAAAGAGTAACCTTTACAGCTACCATTTCAGGTGCGGTCAGCTATTCACATTTTATATTAGGATATACAACAGAAGAGGAATTTAACAAAAATGCTAATACATCTACTCCATATTTCGACTTAGAAGTATGGGAGTATGGAGTATTACATTCTGGTCCTAAAAAATATGCAGCCAATTTTAATTATCAGCAAATTTATGATGCAGCAGTTTTATGGGATAAGATTTCTTTAGTCTCTACTGATAGAAATAAACAAGGTATTGTATTTTTATATGATCCATTTGTGGCTGCAGGAGCGGCAGTAGCCTTCCCAGGTCAAGGCGCTGTAAACTGTCCAATGGACTGGATGACAGGTTCACTCAATTATGAAGGTCTTGTTAATGGTGGTTCATGGGGAAATATGCATGAATATAATCATAATTTCCAAGGCTATGGCTGTGGTGGCGGAGCAGATGGCGAAGTTACTAATAATGCCTTAAACATTGTGGAATATAGCTTATTTACTAAAATTTCATCTAATCGTCAGATTGGTTCTTATGGTTCTGCAGGTCTTGGAGGATGGAATAGCTACACAAGTGCTGCCTGGACCTTAAGCCGTATTAATGCAGATGCCATTAGCAGCACAAATGGTCTTGCAGTTTATGCTACATTACTTCATAATTTTGGACAAGATGCATTTATGAAATCAGCTTATGGAAGTGGTGAGGCTTATTTTGTGAACTGGGGAAATACGGTTCACTATGATATGTCCTACTATGCTGGACTTACAAATACTTTCTCAAGTGGTAATAACTATAAGGAATCCTTACACCAAAAACAATCAGCTTATCCAATGTTTGTTCCCGTATCCAGTGTTTATCAGACTGGAAGAAGCTATAATTATGATGGTGAAAAGAGATATATTGAAACTCAGCAGCCATTCGTTATTCCATATGGAATTGACTACGAAGTAGACCTATCTCCTTATGTAGAGAATAATGGACAATATGTTAGTGGAAGTATTGTTACTCCAAAGGGGTTTACCTATAAGATTAAGAGTGTGAATTCAAAAGGAATTAATGGAAAATTAGAAAAGAAGGCAGATTCTGATTTCATTTATACCTTTAAACCAAATAATGAGCTTCGTTCTGGTAAAATCTATGTAACCTTAGAAATTACTAAGGATGACCATGCCTTTGAGGTTGAGGATGTAGATTTAGTATTAGAATTTGAACAGACTCATGAAAGAAATAAATTTGTATTAGAGCGTACAACCTATTCTTATGAGGAAGGAAAAGGCTATACAAGTGCCATAGAAGCATATGAAAATAATTATGCAGGTTATAATGATAAAACAGAAGCTGATAATATCAACTTTACTCAAAATAGTAATACTGATATCTGGTATGCCCCTAAGGGGAATACACAGCATCCAGATCACATTATTCCTGATAACAGTGTAGTTGAAGTAAAAGGTAAATTCTTATTTGAGGAAAAAGGTAAATACCGTATTGCTTTACGTGGTAGAAATAATTGTGCATTATATATTTCAGAAGATGGTGGTAAAACCTTCCAGCTTGGTGGAAAGATTGAAGATGACAAGGTCATTGGAGCTAGCGCTCAATTTAGATTAAATGACGAAAACACTTATATTGATATTGAAATCACAAAAGAAGAAACCTGGATTTATTATAAGACAGTACTGATTACCAAGGCAAGTGATACAACACCTTACATTGGTGTAGGTGTATCTCCTTGGACAACACCTACTTATACAATTCAAACTGTAACAGATGAAAATGGTAAAGAGATTACGAAATACTATAATGCTCAAGGTAAAGAAGTTACTGCAGAAGAAGCAAATAAAACAGATCCAATTGCCCCTACATCTATGTCTTATGCAACTGCCTATAGAAATTCTTATGTACTCAATAAAACTAAATTTGAAACAGATTATTTCTATACAAGAACGTATTCTTATGATTATAAGGATAATGTCTACTATAAGGATTCTGCAACCTTATTAAGCTCAGAGAATTATTCTCCTTGGAATAAAAATGATCATAAGGTAGAAAATATTGTTGATGGTAATACAAATACTTATATGCATACCAATTATAAGGCATCAGAAGAAAAGCCTTTAATATTAACGGTGGATTTGGGCAAAGAAATTACGGCAAATCAAATGACAATGCTAACTCAATACAGACCAAATGGAGATTATCATTGTCCTACAGATTTCTTATTAGAAGGCAGCTTAGATGGTGAAACCTTCTTTGAGATAGGTGATTTTAAGGATGTAAAGAGAACCAATACAAGTATTATTGTTAATTTTGAAGAAGAACAAACCTTCAGGTATTATCGATTAAAAATCACTAAATCCTCTGGTACATATATCATCTTAAGTGAAATTCAGTTTGCAAAAATCTTGGAGATTAATAATGGAACAAACATCTCCTTAGATGATTCAAAAGTGATTAAGAAGGGCAAATGGGAACCTAAATCTGGGCTTTCCACCTTTGGACATAGCTATGCAGGTAAAAAGAATGCTAGTATAGAATATGAGTTTGAGGGGACACGCTTTGGAGTTTTATCTTCTGGTGATTTAGGAAAAAAATTTGAGGTTTATATTGATGGCAAAAAGATAGATTCAATTGAACTGAAAAAAGCAGAAGATGGTGTATATATGGCTTATATTTCAAAGGAGCTTTCAGAAGGAAAGCATAAAGTAAGGATAGTTTGCACGGGCAATACTCAATTAGATTCTATAGTGTATTGGTAATTTTTAAAGAGATTGATTGATGAGTCAATCTCTTTTTCAATAGTATTTTATAATTTCGAAAACTAGACATTTTTTTGTATTTGTGAGATAATAAAGCTTAGAGGTAAATGTTTATGAAAAAAGAAAAGATTGCAATAATTACTTTAATTGTATCTATGTATCTTCCACAGGTTTTTATAGAGGTTCTTTCTATTTTAATAAGATTTATGTTTAATGAGAAATTATTCCTTTCCTTATTTATTGTAGCTTTGGTATTGATGGGGATATCTTATATTTTTGGAATAATCAATGCTATTATAGCAATAGTGGATATTTTTAGGGATGTTCCATCACCAACCAAGCTGACCATGATTACGAAGCTGGTTCTCATTCCTTGGTATATAGAAAATTTCTTTGTTTGGTTACTTATGGTTGGAATATGTGCTAATCCATGGCTGATGCTGGCTGCTCCACTGGTGATGTGTATAGGAGTAGGCTATACATTTTCTTTCTTGATTTTTACAAATGTTCATAACTTTTCTTATGTGATCAGACTATGGAGAATGAAAAAACTCAAGCTAACTTCTGAAATTATAATTCCGATTGCTTTGCATTTTATTTTTGTATTAGATATTTTGGGAAGTATTCTTCTACATAGAGCTTTAGATAAACAAATTCCTGCTGATAATGAATGTGAACTTGTAGAATAGGCATTAAGATATTTTCATGCTTTAATATAGGCTAAAGGATATTTTATAATCGAAATGTTTAGAAACAAAAAAACAAAATAGGTTTTCTTTGTTTTTGTATTGTAAAATCATGTAAAAAATAGTATAATACATTATGTCCATAAAGAGAAGATGAGAGACAAGCTCTGTGACTCTTCAGCAACCTTTTCAGTAAGGTGCTAATGCTTGTATGATGGCGTGAAAATGTATTTGATTTAAAAGCCATCATTACGATGGTTTTTATTATAAACAAAAAAGAAAGGATGGGATGATATGATCGCAAGCATCGTTGTGGACATTGCTGCCAAACAAGTGAATCAAACCTTTGATTATATGGTTCCATCTCATCTGGAGGATATCATTCAGGTTGGCTATAGAGTCCGTGTGATCTTTGGAAGACGTACAGTTTTAGGCTTTGTAGTGGAGCTAAAGGATAAAACAGATTTTAAGAAAAGCTTACGTGAAATCAGTGATGTTGTAGATGTTTATCCTGTTTTGAATGAAGAATTTGTAAATTTAGCCAGGTTTATTGCAAATCATAATTTTTCTTATTATGCTGTTGCGTTACAGACAATGATTCCATCAGCTTTAAAAATCAAATACCAAAAGGTTGCCAGAGTAAAAGAGGTTCCTTCAAACCTGGAGGATATCTTTAAAGGTAAAAAAGAAATTATTATTGATAATAAAACACCTGATGAATTAGAAAG
>CAMWJY010000050.1 GCA_947174685.1 uncultured Mollicutes bacterium
ACTATGAATAATAAAATTTTCAATATGATAAATGCTGCTGTCTTCATATCACACCTACAATTTCAAAATCTTTCCAATAATTTTTAATGGTAAAAGAATCAACTTTGGTAATACTTTAATCAATAGTATAACTATAACTGCAAATGCTACTATTGCCACCAAACCAGATATAATACCTCCCAATACCTTGTATCCCCAATCTGGCCAGATAGTCTCTGGTGAGAAAAAATGTACTATACTTTTACCCATCCATAAAAGCATTTTTTGCAACCATGAATCAGGTTTTTTAGATGGATCAATAGGATGAGTAGGATCAACTGGATCATCTGGTCCATCAATATCACTGACATAAGCTGTATAATGCTCTCCATTGGTAGAAAAATCTAAGCTTACTAAAGATACCTGCTCTGCAACTAAATATTCCATCCACCCTGAACCGCTATTTCTTCTTGAATCAAACCAAGAACCAGCTGTAAACATTATAGAATGTTCATAATCCGTAAATTTCTTTTTTTCTGTTGAAGATAAATTGTCTGCATTTTTTCCAAGTTCTTTTAATCTATCTGAAGATGGAGTACAAAAAGCATTCATCTGTATTTTGCTTCCTAAATACTCATATTCCTTTATTTCATCTGGGATATTCTCTTCCTTAGGTTCATTTTTAGATTGACTTTCAGAAACGACATTAAGCTTACCAAAAGGAATAGTTGCATCTGTAAAGAAACCTACTATTGGAACTATAAGTTCAAATGGATATTCATAATGTATATTGTTTATGTGTTGACTCCATTTCATATTAGCTGAATTTATCTTATCAATTTTCTTAGGACTGGAAAAATTATAAAAATAAATCACTGTATAATTCCAATCATTTTTTCTAGAAACAAGGTTGCAGAACATACCAATAGTGCTATGAAAATCGTATGCCTGATCTGTTTTTAAAATTACGCTAACCACCTCATCCTTTGTGATGTAGATAAAGCTATTAAAGTTAAAACTATCACACCTATACTTTTGCTCTTCATTAAATGTAGTATAATACACACATTCAAAAGCTTCTTTAGGTCCGTGATTAATATCTATACTATATTTTCTAGTCAAATCATAATGCTTGAAATAGGAAACTTTAAACTTCATTATCCCTGCAGGACTATCCTCTAAAACTAGAGTAATATCACTTGAGGTTGGAGTGTATTTGTATGTAATATTCTTTTCATTAAAACTTACTTGAAGTTCTATATCTGTTGTATATGCAGAAAGGTTAAATAAAACATTATATACATAAATATAGCTTATAATAAAGTTTGGATCCTCCCTGTTTTCAGCAACAGCAATGACAAATTGTTCTACTAATCCATTTTCAATATACTCATGATAAATCTTACTCTTATCATTGAAAGAAAGATTATAATCAGAATAATCAAGATTGAGTAATTCTAAATCTGCTTCTATAGAAGTAGTATCATTAATTTCGTTTGTATAAATAATTTCTGAAGCATTAGCTGTCATGATAGGAAGTAAAAAAACACTTAAAGTTAATATTAAAAATAATAATACTTTTCTCATCGTTTCCCTCCTTTTTTCCAGTTGACTGGAAAATTCAGAAGAGGGGTAGCCCCCTCTATCTTACTTTTTTAATGTTCGATAAATCTTTCTACCAATTACAAATACCACTACAGCTGCAATTAATGAACCAATACCAATAGCAATCCATGCTAGCCATGCACAGATAGACCATGCAGCTAATTGGTCAAACTGAGTCCAATTATCCATATTGTTTGAAAAGAATCCTTTAAACGTCCATCTAGCTGGTTCCTTTGGCTCTAATTCACCTACAGAAATTGTAAATGGTTGCACTGTACCATCCATCATATATAATGTGATTGAATATTCTCCAGTGGATTCAACATCATAAGTACCTTCAACAGACAGAACTGAAGCTACATCTACACCTAATGCTTGTGCAGCAAAGGATTTAATCATTTCATCGGTAAGAACTTCACTCTCAGAAATACAGATATAATAGCGATCATAATATACCTTTGGAGAAGTCGTATCTGTTACAATTACCGTGAAGAAAGCTGTTTGAGTGTTTCCTGATTCATCCTTGGCATTAATTTCGAATTTATATCTACCAATTTTTTGGTAATTATCACGATAGTTTTCTTTATCAATAACTAAAAAATTAGTTATAGTACCATCGTAACCATCCTCAACTACAATCTTAGCCTTAAGAGAATCAGTTGATACTGAAGTGCTATTTCCTACAGTAATCTCTGTGGGCACAGTGATAACAGGCTTTATGGTATCAATAACACGTACTACTGCAGAAGCTTCAGATATATTCCCAGCTTCATCTGTTACACGTGCACGTACTGTATAATTTCCTTTAACATTATAGTTAACTGTGTAATTATCTGTTACAATCTCGAAGATGATTCTATCTACTTCAGATACATCATCACTATAAGTAAATAAAGATCTTAAATCCGTAATTTTATCATTGTAATTTCTATCAACATTGCTAACACCTAATGTTGGTGCTGTCTTGTCTTCAACAACGATAGTAGCTGTTGCATCGGCATGGTTGCCAGCTTCATCTGTAGCACGACATGTTACCTGGTATGTACCTGGTCTTTTCCAGCTTGAAGTATAGCTATCTGTAAGAATGCTTTTTGTAATTTTAGCAGCTGCAGAATAATCATCTGTAGCTGTAAATAAAGCTAGTAATTCTTCTCTTGTAAGCTGTGCATTATTTCCTTGTGTTCTAGTGGCTCCAACAATGGTTGGATTTACTTTGTCTACAACTTGAATAAAGCTTGAGGTATCTGTAGAATTACCTGCCTCATCCGTTGCACGGCAAATAATCTCATACTTTCCTGGAGTTTGCCAGTGGGATGCATAGTCATTTTTAATGATTGTTTTAGAAATATTCTCAGTATCACTATAGTTATCTGAAACTGTAAATTTATCTAAAATATCATTCTCAGATAGTTGTACGTTATTGGGTTGACTAATTGTCTTGAATCCACTATTTGATGGTTGTGTAGAATCAGCTACAATAATATTAAATGTATAATCAGGAGTTTGATTTCCATAAATATCTAAAGCATAGATAGTCATCTGATACGTTCCACATACTCGGTTGGATGCACTATAGTTCGTGCTTCTTACAATCAACTGAGGATTTGGATCGTTCTCATCTACAACAATAACATGTGATAATATCTGAGATTGGCTCTGCATGTAATCTACATTTACTATGTAATTAGCTGAAACTGTAATAGATGGTGCAGTTGCATCAATGATTTTTAACTCTGTCAGGAAAAAGACATCTTCATAGCTTTCAGGCATTGCATAGCCATGACATGTTAAGCATAGTTTAACTGTTTTTGAATTATTTACTGCAGAACTAGGAATATTGAAACAGCACCCATCTGACTTCCATAGATAATCATCATAGGCAAGGTTATTTGTAATATAGGAAGTACCTTCAATATCTGATACAAAATCATAATCATTTCGATTAGAATTAAAATAATACAAATCCTCAAAATTATAGCTTACAAGATGATATGTAATATCCGTACTAACTGTAAATACACAATACGCATAATCAGGATCAGTATCTGAACTCCCCGGATAGTAATTTGTATTGCCATACTGATAAGATGGATCATTCATATTGAATAAGTTTTCTGAGGATGCATGCTCTTCATCACCTTCAAAATGCTCTGCATGACTTCTTATAGGACTTAAGAAAAAGCTTGTCATGGCTAGTCCTAAGAATACCATGAGGGCTAATAATTTCTTCTTTTTCATTTTTTAATTACCTTCCTTTTCTTTTGATTTTTTCCAGTCAACTGGAAAATTTTTACTTTAAAAAACGAAAAAAGGTACACTGAAAAAACACTTAAGAGTCTTCAGTGTACCTTACACTTTAATTAGTTCCGTTTCCGATTATATGCTATTTAAAATAATTGTCAACGTACTATCCCTATAACAAATTTTTAAAAAGCTGCATGCTTTCTTTTGTATCTGGTCTTTATAATCTGTTCCACAGGTATTCCAGTAAATGCTGCACCTTGTACATAAGCTAAATCAATAATATTTTGAGGTTTCATTTCTAGATCTAAATCCCATTCCTTAGCCTCCATCAAGGTAAGTTCAGATTGTTCTGAACGATTCTTTGCGATGCTTTCCATGTAATGTGTATTATATCTCCAACAATCAGAAAGTCTGAAGGTAAGCTTAACTGTATATGTACTCTTGATAATATCTGGATTTGCTAGAATATCCTTTGGAGTATAAATAGTACCTCCACTATATGTAGCTGGTGTTTTACCAATAGTAACAATCTTTTCAATATAAGAATGCTTATAAACATTTAACATCATCTCTTGAGCTAAATTGTAAATGTCTTCATCTAATTTCTTACTTTCCTTCTCAATGTTGAATACCTTTCTAGATTCCTTTAAATCATTCATCTTGTCTTTATACTTGATATTTGAAGTAGCAATCCAATAACGATTATATTTCTTGATTCTTCTATCATATCTTGTAGTCTTGTTCTTATAAGCTTCATATCTCTTATAAAGCTTCTCCAAATGCAGCTTAAATTCTTCTAGCTTTCTCTTAATAAAGAAATTGGCTCCTTCTCCACCAGAATATACCACTCTTGAATCCGGATAAATATAGTAATGGTCCAGCTCTCTAAATAACTTACTAACACGCTCTGGATCCTGGTCAGCTTGTAACCAGAAGAAATGAGGAAACATATGCCTGTTAAAAGCTTTGAAATCACGAATACCTAGTTCTAATAACATAGTAGTAATGTATTTTTCTAGATTCATGTACCAGGTACCTACCTCTGTTTCAATAAATCCAATATAATCTTTAAAAGGAAATTGAACACGCTCTGTATATTCAACAGCTTGTGTTTGGCCAAATTCATCTTTTTCATTGAAGGTTCGGTCTGGTTGAGTTCTCGTGATTACATAATTCATGCTAAAAATAGCTGCAGCTTTCTGTTGGTCCATATCCTCTATGAAAGGCTGATTTGAGAAAATAAATTTATTCTCGTATTCACGTATACTTAGCATTACATAATCATATAGCATATTTAAAAAATGCTTTTTATTAATGCCTCCTTGATCATAAATATAATTTGCTTGATACAAAACATTCTTTTTTAAGGCTCTGCAGTCATTAACAAATTGATCAATATTAATTCTATATCTATATACAGATTTAATAAAATAACCATATTCCTTACATAAATTCATAAAGTTTTCCTTTGTGATTTTTTCATTGGATGAAAAAAACAGATCTGCATACTTAAGAGTGATGGAATCCACTTTTTCAAAATTAAAAATATAGCAAATATCTTTTATTTCTTGTTTCCGTCTGGCAATATCTTCTTTAAAGCCTTCAACAAACATAGTAGAAAGACCAGCATTTAGTTCATCCTTGCCTTTTCCTGTATAGCCCCAATCCTTGGCAATGTGTGGAGCATAAGCTACTACGTACTGTTTTGTATATTCTCGATCGATTTCATGCATCGATTCATCTCCATAAAGGAAATGATAATGCTTCATGAAGTATACAAATAGGAAATAGAAACCAAAATCCAATCCTATTGTTCCTGCAGTTACTCCTAAAGATATCCAACGACCTTTAGTAGCTACTGCAGCTGTACTAAAAATGCTTATTATAAATAATGCTACAGTAATTAATACTTCAAATATCGAAAAAAGGAACATCCACTTCCTCATTTTTCTTTTAAATGTATCATATCTCTTTTGGTAAAACTCATAGTACCAGTGATAAAACTTATCTTTGATATTAGTTATCCATGTATCAAAGGCCAAAGCTATTTTATGGCCTATGATTCTAAAGGGTCTAATTAAATCTAGAATGCATGTTCTTAGCCGTTCATAAAATAAAGTATGACTGGCGCATAATATTTGTGGTTCTAACTCCATCATGGCCTACACCTTCTTATATGTTCCTGAAATAGTGCGGCGGCGCGCCAGTTCCTCTTTAATATAATTAATTTTTTCAGTAAGCTGGGCCTTGAATACTGGATGAAGTTCGTTTCTTCTGCTGGTAACAAACCCACTTTTATTCGTATAATATGGGTCCTTGAATTTTGTCACTGTAGTTTTAATGACATTGGCCTCACGCAGCTTCTTAAATTGCGCTTCAATGGTTTTAATGGACTTTCCCTCTTGTTCTGCAAACCATTCGTTCTTCTCATGGCAGCCATCCCTTTGAGCAAACAAGTCATAATAGGCCAGGAAGAACTTAGCAATGGCAGGGCTAAGCCTCTTGAAGGCTGGAAGAGATTTGATGGCAGCTTCTACTAGTTGATTCATGATATTTCCTCCTCTTGAAAATAAAAAAATGAGAACAAAAAATATACCAGACGAACTGATATAATTTGTTCTCACAATATTACATTTCAATTATACAACAATCCCATGGAAAAGTAAAAGATTTTTTCCAGTTGACTGGAAAGTATCAAGTTTAGTAGGAGTAAACAGAAAGCCAATACGAAGCACCAAACTACCACCAAAAATAGTCCCCCAGAAGCGACAAAAGTCATCCTGAGAAAAAGCAGGGGGTCGATTTACATAAAAAAGAAAACTACTATTATTAAAC
>CAMWJY010000051.1 GCA_947174685.1 uncultured Mollicutes bacterium
TAGGAGGATTATATATTTGTATTTAATAAAATATAAGAATACAGATAATAAAAAAAATATGAGTAAAGAATTAAAAAAATGGAAAAAGGAAAAAAGGCTTATCCCTGTTATGATAAGAAAATACTGTCATGGAAAGCATAAGACGAAAAGAAGAGAACTTTGTGAAGATTGTCAAAAGCTTACAGAATATGCTTTGTTTCGTTTAGAAAAGTGTCCTTTCAAAGTGAATAAGGGCTTTTGTTCGTTTTGTAAAATACATTGCTATCAACCAGAAATGAAAGAGAAGATAAAAGCTGTAATGAAGTATTCAGGACCACGAATGCTTCCAATGCATCCCATATTTTCAATTTCACATGTTATACAAATGCTTCAATATAAAAAGAAAATTAAAAAGGAGGAGAATCAAAGTGATAGATAAGGAACTATTTAAACTCATTGGCAAAAATAAAAAGTATATATTTATTGCTGTTACGTTACAAGTGATAGGACTTTTAGCAAATATAGGGATTACAGCAAGTATTTGTTGGGCAATTTATTTGGTTATAAATAAAGCTGACCTACTCACATATTTGTATCCAGCAGTTTGTGCCTTATTTGGTATAATCTTACGTTATACGATGACAAGATTAAATGGAAACATAAAAGAAGTTCTTGGTAGAAAGGTCAAAAAAGATTTACGTGAAAGAACCTATAATAAGATTGTTAAGCTCGGAGTTAAATCTACAGATGGAATGAGTATGGCTGGTTTAACACAGGTAAGTATGGAAGGAGTAGAACAGCTAGATTTATATTATTCAAGCTATTTACCTCAATTCTTTTTTGCTATGCTTGCACCTATCATTTTATTTGCTATCTGTGTTTGGATTGATTGGAGAACCGCTTTAGTTTTACTAGCTTGTGTACCTTTGATTCCGGTTTCTATTATTGCAGTATCCAAATATGCTAAAAAGATATTTGCTAAATATTGGGGGAAGTACACTTCTATGGGAGATAAATTTTTGGATAGTGTACAGGGTTTAAAGGAACTAAAAATTTTCAAAGCAGATGAGGCACAGCATGACAAAATGAATGAAAGTGCAGAAGAGTTTCGCAAGATTACAATGAAGGTTTTAGTAATGCAGCTTGCAAGTACAACAATCATGGATTTGGTTGCTTATGGTGGAGCGGGTGCAGGTATTGCTCTTGCAATTTGTGGAACAGCATTTTGGAATTTGAGTCCTGTCTATGCTTTGTTCTTAGTCCTTGTAGCAGTAGAATTCTTTTTGCCACTTCGTGCCTTTGGTTCAGCATTCCATGTTGCAATGAATGGAGCCAGTGCAGGAAAAAAGATTATAACACTTTTAAATACGCCTGACACTATCTGGGGAGAAGAAGAGGTGTCTGGCAAAACGATTGAATTAAAGCATGTTACTTTTTCCTATGATGATAAGAGAGATGTACTTAAAAACATTGACATTATTTTCCCAGAGGAGAAGATGACAGCTATAGTAGGGGAGAGTGGTTGTGGTAAGAGTACAATAGTGAATCTTTTAGTGGGAGCACTTCGACCTAAAGCTGGTTCAGTTCAAGTTGGTGATTTACCTCTTGAAACCTTATCAAGAGAAAGCTATTATTCCCATTTGGCTGTCGTAAGCTATAATACTTATATTTTTAATCAAACTGTACGAGAAAATTTCTTGCTTGCAAATCCAACTACAACAGATGAAGAAATCCTTGAGGCACTTGAAAAAGTCAACCTACTAGAATTTATTAAGGAAAATGGTGGCTTAGATAAAGTGATTACAGAGGATGCGAATAATATCTCTGGAGGACAAAAACAACGTCTTGCGCTTGCAGTTAATCTTGTTGCTGATAAGGATATTTATATTTTTGATGAAGCCACAAGCAATATAGATGTAGAAAGTGAAACAATCATTATGCAAAACATTAAAACACTATCCAAAACCAAGAGTGTAATTGTTATATCTCATAGACTGGCTAATGTTGTTCCTGCGGATTATATCTATTATATGGAAGATGGAGAAATTAAGGAAAGTGGAACTCACACAGATCTAATGGGTAAGAATGGTGGCTATGCAAAGCTATTCACAACGCAAAAACAATTAGAGGAGGGCTATACACTATGAAAAAACAAAAGCTTAGAAGAAGTGGTGCGAAAATCATGGCAAGCCTGATTCTTTTACTTGGAAGCCTTGCCTATATTATGGTATTAGCCGTTATTAATGGTAGTATCGGATTTATTTGTGCTATGAGTGTTACCATTTTTGGTGCCGTTGGTGTTGCAAAGGCACTTGGAGAGTCCATAGCTTTGTCCTATGGTTGGATTATTGGTCTTGGCGTAGGCTGTGGTGTTTTGCGTGGATTACTTCGTTATTTAGAACAGTATAGTAATCATTTTATCGCATTCAAGCTCTTGGCAGTTTTGCGTGATAAGATCTTTGGTGCACTTCGTACCTTATGCCCAGCAAAGCTTGAAAGCAAGCAAAAGGGTAGTATTATTGCGATGATTACAAGTGATATAGAGACACTTGAGGTTTTCTATGCTCACACCATTTCCCCAATATGCATTGCTGTTTTAGTATCTACAGCAGTGTTCTTGTTTGTAGGATTCATATCTAGCTGGTATCTTGCTCTTGTGGCAGTAGTTGGATATTTTATGATAGGAATTATAGTTCCTATGATTTCTTCTAAAAGACTTAAGGAAAGTGGAGTAAGGTATCGTGCAGAGTTTGCAAGTTTCAATGCCTATTTTCTTGACAGCATTAAGGGTATAAAGGATATTGTACTTAACAATGCTGGAAGCAAACGTGAACAAGAGGTGAATCGCCGTTCAGAATTACTTCTAAAGGAAACTAAGAAAATGAAACACAACACTGCCCGTGCTGCTGCTTCTACAGAACTTATAGTTTCTCTATTTATCATTGCCACCCTCATCTTAGGAATAGTACTCGTACATTTTGAAATGCTTTCCATTGGTAAAATGATTATAGGAGTAGTTGCAGTGTTTGGCTCTTTTGGTCCTGTGATTGCTATATCTGCATTGCCAGGTAACCTTACACAAACCTTTGCTAGTGGAGATAGAGTCTTGAATCTTCTTGCAGAAAAGCCTGTTGTAACTGAAATAAAGAATGGGAATAACATAACTTATGAAAACTTGAATGTCACGGATTTGTCTTTTTCTTATGATGGAAATATACAAGTATTAAATGATATTCAGATGCATGCTCAAAAAGGTGAGATTATTGGTATTGTGGGAAAAAGTGGCTGTGGCAAGAGTACCTTCCTAAAGCTTTTACTTCGCTTTTGGCAAAAGGATAAAGGTGAGATTTCTTATAACGGAATAGATATCGAGAATATCAATTCTTTTAGCTTATTAGACAATGTAACTATGGTTTCACAAAGTACCTATTTGTTTGATGACACAATTGAAAACAATTTACGTATTGCAAATCCGAATGCTACACCAGAAGAATTAGAGAGTGCTTGTAAGCTTGCCTCAATTCATGACTTTATTATGAAACTACCTGATGGTTACCAATCCCAGGTTGGTGCATTAGGAGATAATCTTTCAGCTGGAGAAAAGCAGAGAATAGGACTTGCAAGAGCGTTTTTAAATGGGGCAGAGTTGATTCTTTTAGATGAACCAACAAGTAATGTAGATAGTATTAATGAAGGCATTATTTTAAAAGCATTAAAGGAACAAAAAAGTAAAAAGAGTATCATTTTAGTTTCTCATCGTGAATCTACTATGGCACTTGCTGACCGAATTTATAAGGTTGAAAATGGTATAATGGAAGAGGTAAAAGCATAATGGAATCTAAGAAAGAAGAAATGATTATAAATGAGCTTGATGATAATCAAAGCAATAAAGATATATTAGAGCTTGTACAAGTTCAAGAGGAAGATATAAAAGAAAATCAAGTAGAAGAACCTGTAGATAAGGAAAATAAAATATTTAAGAAATTTATGATAAAGGATATTGTGTTCCTAGCCATCATAACTGCTTGTACACTTATCACAGGTGCAATTATGCCACTCCTTGTGAATGTACCAGTATTTGGTATTATTCAATTAGGATTAGGAATTCAGTTTTCTTTATTTCCTGTAATAGGAATGATGAAGGTTAGAAAGCCTTTTGCCCTATTACTGCAGTCTATATTTATTTCCATATTCCTAGTGTTTATGTTTCCACCTATGGTCCTTCTTATAGGTTGTGCCCTTGTTGCAGAGGTATTAACCCTTATCATTTTCCGTGGATATAAAAGCGACTTTGCTTGTGTATTTGCAGGAACCTTATATATGCCAATGACAATTCCACTTTTATACATGTATTATAATGTGTTTTATTCTGTAAGTGGAGAAGAAAAAGCTGCTGTCTCTATGTTTATTGGCAGTGGTAATATTGGTATGATTATAGGAATCACCATTGCTATCCTTGCTGTATGCTTCTTAGGTTCATTTATTGGAATGATTATTGCTAGAGAGTTAAAGAAAGCAGGAAAGTTAAAATAATGTTGTTTTTTAAACCTAAGAAGAATCTATATCCATTATTTGCTATTGTATCTGCACTTCTAATAATGGTATTTGGACTTGTGATGGCAAAAACAGTAGTTTGTTCTTACTTTTTGTTAGGAGTATTTGTATGGTTATTTCTTTTTGGATGCTGGAAAGAATGCTTAAAGGTTTTACCAATGTTTCTAATCGTGGGTGGAATTTTTACTCTTATTGCCTATTATGCATCGAATGAGAACATTGCCTCAGCACTAGCTATGACAAATCGGTTTGGTGCAGTATTTCTAGCTTTAGTCCCAGGAATGAGCATAAAGCCAGTAGCCATGACAAGAAATTTATCACAATTACATACACCACGTGCGATAACACTAGGTATGCTGATAACGATGTCCTTTGTTCCTGTTCTAAAAGGAGAGATATCTCGTGTACATGAGGCAATGAAAACAAGAGGAGCAGGGAGTATTTTTAATCCTAAAATCTTTTATCGTGCTTTTTTGATTCCTCTTGTAACACGACTTGTTGATATATCTGACACATTAGCCCTTTCCATAGAGACTCGAGGCTTTACTCTTGGGAAATCTAAATATACAGTTTACAAAAAGGAAATTATAAATATATTTGATATATTCTATTTACTAGGCTTTATTGCAGGTATTGTTATGGTGGTGATATTATGAAGGCAATCGAATTAAAAAGTGTTTGTTTTTCTTATGAAGGATATAATGAAGAAGTTTTAAAAAATGTAAACTTTTCTGTTAACTATGGTGAAGTGGTACTTTTATCTGGTTTTTCTGGAGAAGGAAAAAGTACTTTGCTTTCCATTATCTCAGGGATTATTCCTAATATTATTCCAGGTCATATTACAGGAGAAGTTTTAATTGATGAAAAGTCTATTGCAGGGCAAACCCTATCACAAATCTGTCCTAAGGTAGGTGTAGTACTTCAAAATGCCGATAGCCAAATTATTCATAAGATTGTTGAAGATGAGATATCCTTTGGTTGTGAGAATTTTGCTATTCCTAAAGATAAAATTGGAGCACAAATTGATCGTGTTTGTAAGATAATGAAAATTGATAAACAAGCTCAAACGAGAGCTTTATCTGGTGGACAGAAGCAAAGACTTATCACTGCATCCACCCTTGCAACAGGACAAAGGATTCTTATTCTAGATGAACCACTTGCCAATCTAGATATAGAAGGAGCAACAGAATTAATGACAACCCTTAGAACTCTAGCTAAGGCAGGATATGCTGTTTTAGTTGTTGAGCATAGATTAGATATGGTTATGCCTTTTGTAGATAGTGTTTGGAATATTTGTGCAGGTGTTGTAACCAAAATAGAGAATAAGAAGGAATATCTTCAATCACAGACAATAACAATAGAGGATCATTCACAGAAGCATGAAAAAGGAAAAGTACTTTTTAATATCAGTCATATTTCTTTTAAAGCTCAGAAGAAAAAGATATTAAAAGATATAAATTTCAATATCTTTGAAGGAGAAAGAGTATTGCTTCTTGGAGAAAACGGCTGTGGTAAAACAACACTTTTAAGATTACTTGCAAGACTATATAAGCCTGCAAGTGGGAAAATAGAACAAATGATTCATCCAAAGCTTGGCAAGAAGAAAAGAGGGAAAAAATGGTTTAAAACGATTGGCATAGTCTATCAAAATCCAAACTATCAATTGTTTATGCCAACTGTAGAAAAGGAAATTCTTTTCAATGCTGTTTCTAAAGAATATGCAGAAGAAATGATTCACCTTTTTGGTTTAGACCATTTAAGAAAACGTCATCCTCAATCCTTATCCGAAGGACAGAAACGTAGAGTATCTATTGCAGCTGTTGCAGCTGGAAATCCTAAAGTTTTATTATTAGATGAACCAACTGTCGGACAGGACTATAAAGGTCTTTGTGAGCTTGTTAAAATTTTAGATGAACTACACGACAAAAGCAGAAATACAATGATTACAATAACTCATGATATGCGTTGTGCTGAAGCTTTATGTGATAGAGCAGTTTTAATTGCTGATGGAGTTATTCAAGAACAGGGAAGCAAAGAACTTGTACATAAATAC
>CAMWJY010000052.1 GCA_947174685.1 uncultured Mollicutes bacterium
TAGTGATTAACAACAGCATCAATTATAATTTAATAAAAAAGAAAATAAATTAAATTGATAAAAGAATAATTTGATGTTAAGGTTATATTCCCATTTTTTGAAAATATTGTTTTTTCTTAAAAAAAATGGGAATATTTTTGTGTATATAGATTGAAAACTTTTTAATTATATGATATACTACTAAAATGGAATTTAATCGTTTGGAGGGATTTTTATGCAAAAAATTACGTTAGAGCAATTGGTTGCTTATCTAAAAGAACAAGGATTTGTTTTCCAAGGAAGCGAAATTTACGGCGGTCTTGCAAACGCTTGGGATTATGGTCCACTTGGTGTTGAATTAATGAACAACATTAAGTCTGCTTGGTGGAAGAAATTCGTAAAAAACAATCGTTATAATGTTGGTTTAGATTCAGCAATATTAATGAATAAAGAGGTATGGGTTGCATCAGGACATATTGGTTCCTTTAGTGATCCATTGATTGATTGTAAGAAATGTCATGCGAGATATCGTGCAGATAAGCTGATTGAAGATTATACAAAGGGTGAGCTTACTGGAGATGGTATGTCTAATGAGGATTTATTAAAATTCATTTATGATCATAAGATTACTTGCCCAAGCTGTGGTGGATTAGATTACACAGATATTCGCAAGTTCAACTTAATGTTTAAAACACATCAAGGAGTAGTAGAGGATAATAAGAGTGAAGTATATCTTCGTCCTGAAACAGCCCAAGGTATCTTTGTAAACTTTAAGAATGTTTTAAGAACCTCAAGAAAGAAGTTACCTTTTGGTATTGGTCAAATTGGTAAGAGCTTTAGAAATGAGATTACTCCAGGTAACTTTATCTTTAGAACTCGTGAGTTTGAACAGATGGAGCTAGAATTCTTCTGTAAGCCAGGAACAGAATTAGAATGGTTTTCCTATTGGAGAAGCTTCTGTATGGATTTCTTAGTTAGCTTAGGTGTAGATAAGGATAAATTAAGATATCGTGACCATGAGAAAGAAGAGCTATCCTTCTATTCTAATGGAACTACAGATATAGAATTTGAATTCCCTTGGGGCTTTGGAGAACTATGGGGAATTGCTTCTAGAACGAATTATGATTTAAATGCTCATCAAGAGCATTCTCGTGAAAATCTAGAGTATCTAGACCCTGAAACGAATGAAAGATATCTTCCTTATGTAGTTGAGCCATCTGTAGGTGTAGGTCGTATTCTTTTATCTGTACTATTCAGTGCTTATGATGAGGAAGTAAATGAAAAGGGAGAAAAGCGTGTGGTTTTACGTTTATCTCCAGTGTTAGCTCCTTACAAGGTAGCTGTATTACCACTGATTAAAAAGACTCATAGTGAAAAAGCAAATGAAGTATTTGAGTTATTCAATGAACATTTTAGTGCAGTTTATGATGAAACAGCTAATATTGGTAAACGCTATAGAAGACAGGATGCAATAGGTACACCTTATTGTGTAACCATTGATGATAATACTTTATCTATGGGTACTGTTACTTTAAGAGACAGAGACACAATGGAACAAATTACTTTAAAAATTGAAGAAGTAATACCTTATATAGAAGCAAAGCTTAAATTTTAAAACAACATGAATTAGGAGGGGATGAAATGGCAACTCAAGAAGAAATAACAAAAATTATTGAGAGTACCGATATGGTTGAGCTTGTATCCCCTTATGTTAAGCTGACGAAGCAGGGGAAGAATTACAAGGGATTATGCCCTTTTCATAATGAAGATACACCTTCCTTTGTAGTATCTCAGGATAAGCATCTTGCCCATTGCTTTGGCTGTGGCAAGGGTGGAAACCCAATTCAGTTTTTAATGGATATCAAATTGATATCTTTTCCAGAAGCCTTAACAGAGCTTGCAAAGAAAAATGGTATAGAAATAAAGGATGAATATCAGCCTAAGGAACAAAAGCAGGACAACACGATTTATTATGAGATGATGTCAACCTCAGCTAAATTCTATCACCAGAATCTTACCTTAACGAAGTCTGGCAAGAGTGCTCTTCATTATTTATATCAGCGTGGAATAGATGATGTGACCATAAAGACCTTTCAAATAGGCTTAGCACCTGCAACGAAGGATGCCTTATACAAGGTACTAAAAGAAGCAAATTATTTAGAATTCAATATGATGGATTTGGGTTTGGTGGATCATAACGACCAAGGATATTATGATATTTTTAGTAGAAGAATCACGTTCCCTATAACAGATGAACAGGGTCATGTGGTAGGCTTTAGCGCTAGAATTTTTGATAATCCAGATAAAACCCAGCCGAAATACATAAATACAAGGGATACTTTCTTATATCATAAAGGAACCATCCTGTATCATTTAGATCAAGCAAAAACTGAAATATTGAGAAAAAAGAGATTTATTTTACACGAAGGTCAAATGGATGTAATTGCCTCTACCTATGCTGGTTTAAAGGAAAGTATTTGTACGATGGGAACTGCCCTAACCTTAGATCAGGCCTATGTCTTAAAAAGATATGCCAATCATGCGATTATCTGTTATGATGGCGATAAAGCAGGTATTAATGCTTCTAAAAAAGCCATTGGAATATTTAAGAAGGCTGGTATGCAGGTACATTTGGTCTTGCTGCCAGATGGAATGGACCCAGATGAATATGTTCATACCTATGGACAAGAAGAATATGTTAAGTATTTTGAATCACATATTTTAGATGAATTAGAATATAATTTTGAAACGGCATTTTTGAATGTGAATCTCAAGGATTCATTTGTGATAGAAACTGTAAAAAATATAGTTTTTGAACAAATTCAAGCTATGCCCAGTCAAACAGCTAAAGAAAAATATTTAGAGCTTCTTGCAAGAAGAATTAATGGTTCATTGAACGCAATCCTTGCCGATTTTGAAGCTTTTACAAAAACATCTACTTTTTCAACTCCTTATAATGAAGATTATGAGGAAGAACCTATTTTTTTAAAGCCTATTGAGGAGGAAAAAAATTATCGAAATTATGAATTGAGATTATTCCTTTATGCAAGAAATTCTAAGGAACGAGCATTAAAAATTGATAAAAGATTAGGGGATTTTATGAATGCCTTCAGTCCAATAAATCAAGAAATTTGGATACAGCTTGTAAATGTTTACTATGCAGAGTATGATGAATTTGATGATCAATTGTTCTGTTCTATCTTGTCTGAGGAACAAAAAACAACATATTTGAATAATTTAGATATTTTAAGGGGGTCCATAGAGCCCTATAGTGATGAAGATTTAGAATGTATCCTTGAAAAGATGGAGGATATGCATTACAAGATTTCCAATCAAGAGATAAATAAGGTTATAGAATCTACAAATGATATGGAGCTTAAAAAAACAAAGCTTGCAGAAAAGTTTAAAAATAAGAAAAAATCTATGTCTAACAGGAGGAAGTAAACATGGAATATGAACAAATTTTAAAGGAACTTATTGAATTAGGAAAGAAGAATGGTTCTGTTCAATCTAAGGAAATAATCAAATATTATTCTATTGAGTCAGAAGAATATGATAATATTGTAAAGGAATTAATGAAGGAAGAAATTAATGTTGATGAGGATATTTCTTTAGACGATTTTGATGTTAAGGAACCAACCAATTTAAATGACATTGAAGAAATTGATGTTTCCACCTTTGATCAGCTTCCAGCGTCTGTTAAGGTAGATGACCCTGTACGTATGTACTTAAAGGATATTGGTAAAATTCCTCTACTTTCTTTAGATGATGAAACCATTTATGCAAGACAGGTAGTAGATGGTCGTGAGGCAAAGGCTCGTCTTGCTGAAATAGAGGCTGATGACCAAAATACAATTTCTGTTGAGGAATATGAAAAGCTACTAGAAATTAGTGATGCTGCAGATGAAGCAAAGGATAAGCTAGTTAATGCCAATTTAAGACTAGTAGTATCTATCGCTAAGCGCTATTTAGGAAGAGGTCTTCAATTCTTAGATTTAATTCAAGAAGGTAATATGGGCTTAATGAAGGCAGTAGATAAGTTTGATCATCAAAAGGGATTTAAATTTTCTACATATGCTACATGGTGGATTCGTCAGGCTATTACAAGAGCTGTTGCTGACCAAGCTAGAACCATCCGTATACCAGTACATATGGTTGAAACAATCAATAAGCTTGTTCGCTATCAACGTCAATTAGTTCAAGAATTATCTAGAGAACCATCTCCACAGGAAGTGGCTGATCGTATGGGTATTCCTGTAGAGAAGGTACAGCAGATTCAAAAGATTGCTCAAGAGCCAATTTCCTTAGAATCTCCAGTAGGTGAGGAAGAGGATTCAAATTTGGGAGATTTTGTTAAGGATCCTTATGCACTTGACCCTTATGAATATACTGCAAAGATGAAGCTACGCGAGGAATTAGACGATGTTTTAGCTACACTCACTGAGCGTGAAGAGCGTGTATTACGCTTGCGCTTTGGCTTGGTTGATGGGAGGCAAAGGACACTCGAAGAAGTAGGAAAAGAATTCAATGTCACAAGAGAGCGTATTAGACAAATTGAAGCAAAGGCACTTCGTAAGCTTAAGCATCCTTCTCGTAGTCGCAAGCTTAAGGATTTCATGACAAAGCATTAATATGGACCGCATAAAGAAAATTGCCTCCCTTACTAAGGGAAGCAAGGTGGTTTGTGATATTGGCTGTGATCACGCCTATGCTTTAGTTTATGCAATTAAAGAATATGGTGTTGAAAAAGGGCTTGCAACTGATATTTCCTTAGGACCACTTTTAAATGCTAAAAAAACAATAGAAGAATATCATCTTGATAAGCAAATTCAGACCATCCTTTCGGATGGCTTTGATGCTATTCAGGAGGATTTTGATACCGCGATTATCTCTGGTATGGGCGGTATATTGATGTGTGATATATTAAATAGGGCCTTACCTAAGCTCAAGGGCAAACGGCTTATCCTAGAGGCAAATAGTGACACCTATCGGATTAGAACTCTTTTATCATCAAGTGGATTTTATATTGTAGAAGAGGCTGCACTTTATGATCATGAAAAGTATTATGAAATCCTTGTGTTTGAGCAAGGAATATCTAACTATGATTCGTTAGATATTCTGTATGGGCCTCACCTTAGAAGAGTTAAGCCTCAAGCCTTTGTAAAATACTATCAAAAGAAACTAGATTTACTTTCTTCAATTCTCTTGCAAATTAAAGATGAGAAGGAAAAAGAAGAAAAGCTAAGGTTGTTCAAAGAAATTCATTTTGTATTAGAGGGTTAATTTATGGAAAAGCATTATTTACTAGAAACTAAAAATTATTATGAAACATATTTTTTAGATGATGCAATAAGGCCTATGATTTTAATTGCTCCAGGTGGAGGCTATAAATACACCTCTCCAAGGGAGGCAGAACCTGTTGCCAAAGAGTTTTTAAATCGTGGCTATCATGTAGCGATTTTACATTATAGACAAACGATAGAAGCCTATCCGATGCCAGGGACCTATTTAGGTAAAGCTTTAGAAGAAATAAAAAAGGATTCTAGAGTGGGAAAAATCATAGGGTTAGGTTTTTCTGCAGGAGGACATTGCTTATTAGAATATACCTTACACTATAAGGATTATGCATATGAAATTAAGCCTGATTTATTAATTTTAGCATATCCTGTCATCACTGCAGATGTAGTTTGTGCACATCTTGGCTCTTTTGAAGAATTACTCAAGGAAAATGTAAATAATGCAGTACTTAGAAGCTATCTTTCTTTAGAAACGCAAGTCACTAAAGAAAATGTGGTGGATTTATTTTTATGGGGAACTTACACTGACCAAGCTGTACCAGTAGAAAATTCCTTAAGATTGATTGAAGCCTATAGAAAGGCAGAAGGAAATGTAGAGTACCATCTCTTCCCATTTGGAGCCCATGGGCTATCCGTAGCAAACTCATCCTCTAGTGAAGGAGTAAAAGATAAGGAAAGTCCTTATATTTCTAGATGGGTTGATTTCGCAGATAGCTGGATTAAATTAAAAATTATGATTTAATAAGCTTTTAAAAAAATTAAATTTCTTTGTTAAAAATACTTGTTTCAATCGTTCTATATAATGAGGTGAGGGCTTATGCAAGATAATATTTCCAGTTATCTTAAAGATAAATTAGGTAAGGATTATAAATATACTAAAGCAAGATATGACCTTATTTATAAAGGGGCAATAGCTGACTCTTATACACCTCTCCGAGCCCACGAGACTCCTGAGC
>CAMWJY010000053.1 GCA_947174685.1 uncultured Mollicutes bacterium
GTTTTATAAAAAGGGTGTTTTGTTTGGTAATTTTTAGAAAACTATCTAGATTATTGCTAAAATATGGAAAAATCACATTATTTTATTCAAAAAATGTGTTTTTTTGTGCTTTTCCTTACTGAAAAATTATGTTATAATATGCGTGTATGTTGTAAAACAATTTTAAAAAAAATAAAGGATGTGTTGAATTTGAAATTAAGACATGATGCTGTAAAGCTGATTGAAAGCATTTGTGATAGGTACAAAAATGAACCTACTCCATTAATGCTCGTATTAAGTGACATACAAAAGGAATATGGATATATTCCTCTTGAGGTACAGGAAATTGTTTCTGCAAAGCTAGGAATGCCTGTATCTGAAATTTATGGTGTAGTTACATTCTATTCTTTTTTCTCTTTAACACCAAAGGGAAAATATGTAATCGGTGTATGCCTAGGAACTGCCTGCTATGTTAAGGGTGGTCAAAACGTATTAGATAAATTTTCTAATCTTTTGAACATCAAGTCAGGTGAAACTACAGAAGATGGTCTATTTACTTTAGACTCCTTAAGATGTATTGGTGCATGTGGTATTGCTCCTGCAGTATCTATCAATGGTAAGGTGTATTCTAAGGTTACTGTAGATGAAGTAGCTAGAATTATTGATTCCTATAGAAAGGAGGCTGCACTATAATGGAGCAAATTAAGACTAAAGAACAGTTGAATGAGCACATTTCTCATTGTACAGCTTGCTTAAATCAAAAATTAAATTCTAAAGGAAAACGTTCTGTACTTATCTGTGGTGGTACAGGCTGTTTGGCAAACGAATCTAAAGAAATCTTAGAAAAGATTAGAGAAGAAATTAAAGCAAATGGCTTAGAGGATACTGTAGAGGTAAATCAAGTTGGTTGTTTCGGTTTCTGTTCTCAAGGACCTTTCGTTAAGATTATGCCTGAAGATACATTGTATCGTACAGTAACAGTTGCAGACGTTGATAAGATTGTTAAAGAGGATTTAATCAATCATAATATCGTAGAGGATTTATTATATGTAGATCCAGCTACACAAAAGAAGGTTGCAAAGCAGGATGATATCAACTTCTATAAGAAGCAAAAGCGTATTGCTTTACACGGATGCTCTGTAATTGACCCTGAAAATATTCAAGAGGCTTTGGGCTATGATGGCTTTAAGGGTTTATTACGCGCATTATCTATGACTCCACAAGAGGTTATTACTGAAGTATTAACTGCTGGTCTTCGTGGTCGTGGTGGAGCAGGTTTCCCTACAGGCAAGAAGTGGCAATTTGCTTATGATGTAGCAAGTGAAATTAAATATGTAGTATGTAACGGTGATGAAGGTGACCCAGGTGCATTTATGGACCGTTCTATCTTAGAGGGTAATCCACTTGCTGTTATTGAAGGTATGATGATTGCAGGTTATGCAATTGGTGCATCTCAAGGTTATTTCTATGTTCGTGCTGAATATCCTGTTGCAATCTCTCGTTTAAAGATTGCAATTGAACAAGCAGAAGCACTTGGACTTTTAGGAGATAATATCCTAGGTACAGGATTCAATTTCCGTATTGGTATCCGTTTAGGTGCTGGTGCATTCGTTTGTGGTGAGGAAACTGCATTATTAAATTCTATTGAAGGTGAACGTGGTAACCCACGTCCAAGACCACCATTCCCTGCTGTAAAGGGTCTATGGGGAAAACCAACAGTTATCAATAACGTAGAAACCTTAGCTTGTGTACCTTATATTTTACGTGAAGGAGCTAAAGCCTTCAATTCTATTGGTACAGAAGGTTCTAAGGGTACTAAGGTATTTGCTTTAGGTGGTAAGGTAAATAATGTTGGTTTAGTTGAGGTTCCAATGGGAACAACCTTAAGAGAATTAATTTATGATATCGGTGGTGGTATCCCTAATGATAAGGCATTTAAAGCGATTCAGACAGGTGGTCCATCTGGTGGATGCTTAACTAAGGATGACCTAGATACTCCAATTGATTATGATAACCTAATTGCTGCTGGATCCATGATGGGTTCTGGTGGAGCAATTGTAATGGATGAAGATAACTGTATGGTAGATGTTGCTAAATTCTATATGGAATTTATCTGTGATGAATCCTGTGGAAAGTGTACACAATGCCGTATTGGTACAAAGCGTCTACTTGAGTTCTTAAATAAGATTACTGAAGGTAATGGTGAGCTTGCCGATATTGACAAGCTAGAAAGCCTATCTTCAACAATTAAGGTTGGTGCTTTATGTGGTCTTGGTAAGACTGCTGCTAACCCTGTTCTTTCTACACTACTTAAGTTTAAGGATGAATATATCGCTCATATTGAAGAGAAGAGATGTCCTGCTGGTGTATGTAAGAGCTTGATTGATTATCATATTAATCCTGAAAGATGTAAGAAGTGTTCTATGTGTTCTCGTGTTTGTCCTACAAACGCAATATCTGGTGTTCCAGGTAAAGAACCATATGTAATTAATGTAAATAAGTGTATTAAGTGTGGTACATGTATGGCTACATGTAAGTTTAACGCAATTTATAAAGGATAGGAGGTTAGAATTATGGCATTAGTTAATATTAAAATTGAAGGCTTTTCCTATTTAGTTGATGATTCTTTAACCGTGTTACAGGCTTGTCGTAAATGTGGATATAATATTCCTTCTTTATGTTCATTTAAAAATGGAAAATGCTCTGTTGCAAGCTGTCGTGTATGCTTAGTTCGTATCGATGGTGTTCGTGATTTAGTTGCTTCCTGTGTATATCCTGTTCGTGATGGTATGAGTATTCATATTTCTGATCCTGATGCAGTTATTGCAAGAAGAACTAGTGTTGAGCTTTTACTTTCTAACCATAACCGTAGCTGTCAGGAATGCTATAAGAATGGTGACTGTGAATTATTAGAGGTAGCTCACTTAGTTATGGCTAGACCTCATTTCTATGGTGGTAGCCAAACTCCAGCTACTTATGATGAGGTAGCTCCATCTATCGTTCGTGATACTTCAAAATGTATTTTGTGTGGTAGATGTATTGAGGCTTGTAAGGAAGCTCATGGAATTGGTATTTTAGGCTTTGAAAACCGTGGCTTCAATACTATTGTTGCTCCTGCTGGAAATAGAAGCTTTGCTGATTCTCCATGTTTACAATGTGGACAATGTGTCAATGTATGTCCTACAAGTGCTTTAATGGAGCATAGTCAGATTGATCGTTTAGATGAAGCTTTAAAGGCTGGTAAGAAGGTTATCGTACAGGTAGCTCCAGCTGTTCGTGCAGCAATCGGTGAGGAATTTGGTTTACCTATTGGTACACCTTGTACTGGTAAGATGGTTGCAGCTCTACATCGTTTGGGCTTCTATCGTGTATTTGATACAAACTTTGGTGCTGACTTAACGATTATGGAAGAAGCTTCTGAATTATTAGAGCGTCTAACAAAGAAGACTGGTCCTATTCCTATGATTACCTCTTGTTCACCAGGTTGGATTAATTATTGTGAATATTTCTATCCAGAATTAATTCCAAATCTTTCTACAAGTAAGTCACCTCAAGCTATGATGGGTGCTATCATTAAATCTTATTATGCTGAAAAGAATAATTTAGATCCAAAGGATATCTTTGTTGTATCTATTATGCCTTGTACAGCTAAGAAGTATGAGGTTGAGCGTCCAGCATTACAAAATGGAGATTTACCTAACGTAGATATCTCTATTACGACTCGTGAGCTTGCAAGATTAATTCGTAGAAATGGTATTGACTGGAAGAAGCTTCCTGATGAGGAATTTGACCATGATTTAATTGGTGACTATACAGGTGCTGGTGTTATCTTTGGTGTTACTGGTGGTGTTATGGAGGCTGCAATTCGTACAGCTTATCATGCATTAACTGGAGAAGAAATGGAACCAGTTGTATTAACTCCTTGTCGTGGACTTGAGGGAGTTAAAGAAGCAACCGTTAAGCTTAATGGTACAACCTTGAATATTGCTATGGCATCTGGTATGAAGCATGCTAAACCATTATTAGAGGATATTAAGAATGGCAAGTCAAAATATCAATTTATTGAAATTATGTGCTGCCCTGGTGGCTGTATCAATGGTGGTGGTCAACCATTTGTTAAGCAAGTATTCTTACCAAATGAAGAAGATGAAATCTTAGATACTTATATTGAAAAGCGTGCTAAGGTATTATATCATGAGGATGAAAATCGTCCACTTAGACGTTCTCATTTAAATCCTCAAATCCAAAAGCTTTATGCAGATTTCTTAGGCAAACCTTTATCTCACAAGGCAGAAGAATTATTACACACATCCTATAATTCAAATAGAGAAAAATATCCTACAAAATAAGAAAATGCCACTTTAATAGTGGCTTTTCTAATTTTATAGCCGAAAATATGAGAATTTATTGTTATTTTCTTTATTTTTTGGTAAAATGTATGCGTTAAAGATATTGTATAAAAAAGAGGTTTATAGCTATGAAACGAAAAGGTTTAGGTATATTTTTAATAGGGCTTTTCTTAATTTTAGTGACAGCTTGTAAATCAAGTTCCTCTCTAAATATTGAAAAAGCAATTCAATCCTTGGAAATTAAGGAATCAGGTCAAAGAGTTCAAAGTAATTTTTATGTTCCTGAAGTCATCAAGTATGAGGATGAACTTTATTTAATTACTTGGACTTCTGAATCTAATATAATTACAATCTCAGAAGAGAATCATTTTATTTTGATTGATATTCATTTCAATACTCTAGAGGAAGGGCTACATAAGGTAATTCTTGTTGCTACAATGAAGGACGGAGCCAAAACTGAAAGTAAATCTTTTACTTTTTTCCCATTTAAAGAAGGTAATACAGGAAACGATAACCCTGGCGGAAACGATAATCCTGGTGGAAATGATAATCCAGGAGGCAATGACAATCCTGGTGGAAACGATAATCCAGGAGGTAATGACAATCCTGGTGGAAACGACAATCCCGGAAAATTAACATTTACAAAAAAGGATTTTTCTAATCGTTTATGTGATGATGGTCCTTTAACTGAAGAAGCCTTCCCTTCTTATGGAAATCCTAAAATGCTAGTTATCCCTGTAAATCTAAAATCCTCTGAGGCGACTATGAAAAATCTTAGAGATATAAAGACAGCCTTTACAGGAACATCTGAGGCTACTGGCTGGGAAAGTGTTCAATCCTATTATCAAAAGAGCTCTTATGGAAAGCTAAATATGGAGATTACTGTTTTAAATGAATGGTTTACTCCTAGCAAGAGTGCAAGCTATTATAATTCTTATTCAAATGATGAAGAAGATGCTTCAACAGTAATCCTTAAGGAAGCATTAGCTTATTATGATAGTAAAATAGACTTTAGTGAATATGATTATGATAAGGATGGCTACATCGATGGAGTTTGGCTTATCTATAATTATGAAGTAAATTATAACGATGATGATTCTATTTTCTGGGCATATACCTATTGGAACTTTGAAGAAAACGAATATGATGGTGTAAAATCTTATTATTATGCTTGGGCTGGTATTGATTTTATGCATCCATCTTCTGAGGATGCACAATATTATGATCCATCCGATATTAAGGTAGATGCACACACATATATTCATGAAACAGGACATATGCTTGGTTTAGATGACTATTATGATTACGATGAGAATTCAGGTGTAAATTCTGATGGTCTTTATGGCTGTGATATGATGGATTATAACATTGGAGATCATTGTGCCATTTCAAAATTATTGTTAGGCTGGGTGACTCCGACTATCGCAAGTGGAAAGGGAACTGGAACAATTGATTTAAAGCCTTTCACAACCTCTGGTGAATTTATTATTGTTGCTGATCATACATTAAGTTCCATCTATGATACCTATTGGATTATTGAATTCTATACAAATGATGGATTAAATGCTCATGATAAGCTTTATGATTCTACTGGTGAAGCATTAGGCATTCGTATCTTAGAAATTCATGCGGAGAAGAATATAGTAAAGGGTGAAGTCACAGAAAATTCTGGAACTTATCAAACCGGCTTTAAATATGATAATTCAGATGAAAGTAAGATGTTTGTTGATGTGATTTATGAAAAAGCTCCATCTCAGCTTAGTGATAGCTATTCAGTTGATGTAGATTGCTTATTCCAAGCAAATGAATCCATGAAGAATTCTTCAGTACCATTTGAGCTTGTAGTAAATTCCTTAACTAGTGATAAAGCAACTATAACT
>CAMWJY010000054.1 GCA_947174685.1 uncultured Mollicutes bacterium
ATGGTCAAGAAAACTCACAGATACTATTGATAAAATCAAAATATTTAAGTAAAATAATGAATGGTAAAGGATTTGAATATTTATGGAAGAACATGATTTAGAATCTAAACAGGAAAAAAAGCCTGTGAATTATAAAAAAATAATTGTATCTATTTTGATTGTCTTAATCATAACAGCTGTTGTATTTATTATATTATTTAGCTTTAATGACTTCAATCAAACTATGAAATTATTAAAAACTGTAAATGTATCTCATTTAGGAATGGCTGTTTTATGCTTACTCCTTTATGCGATATTATGGCCAATGTCCTTATGCTTTATTGCAAAGCAAAACAAGTTTCCAGCTCATTTTTTAGATGTTTATTTGATTGGTGAATCTGAGCATTTTTTCAATGCGATAACCCCATTTGCAACAGGAGGACAGCCTGTTCAGGTGTATCTATTTACCCAAAAGCAGGTAAAGGCAAGTGATTCTACAGGAATTATTGCCTCAAATTTTATTGCGTTAATGATTGCAAGTAATATCTATGCTATTGCATCTTTAGTATTTTATAGTAAATTTTCTGAAAATTTTGATAGTTCAACTTCTTGGATGATTGGACTAGGCTTTACGATGAATTTTTTGACATTAATTTTTATGATTTTGATGGCAACATCTTCTAAGCTTCGGGATTTATTAAAAAAATTAATGCTGCAGATTTGTAAAATTAAATTTATAGGAAAGCATCTTTCTAAGGCAGTTCCTGCTTTTGAAAAATATTGTGAAAATGCCCAAAGTGCTGCAAAGCGCATTTTCTCGCATAAAGCATCTTTTATAGGGGCAATTTTATTAAAGATGTGTGCATTATTATTTTATTATGCGATTCCTTATTATATATTAAAGGCTTTGGGTGCTGATTTTGGTTTTCAAATGATTCCTTATATTATACTTGCATCTGCCTTTGCTATTACAACTATGGTATGGGTTCCAACACCAGGTGGTACAGGTGGAATTGAATTTGCCTTTACGACCATCTTTACTGCAACCTTATTTGGCGGTTTATCAAAAGACATCGGTGTTACAGGCATGCTATTGTGGAGAGCTTTAACGTATTATTTATTAATGATATTGAGTGCTATAGCTTATATTGTTTATGAGATTCTTGTGAAGCATCAAAAGAAAAAAGAAGAACAAAAGGAGAATAGGGAAAATGATACATATTCTACAGAGCTGTAATTACAAGGTTTTTCAGGGAGTATGCTTAAATGTACTTTCTATAATGAAATTTACTAAGGAGCCAGTTCATTTGCATCTGATGACTATGGAGATATCTTGGTCTACTGTTCCAAAAATTCCAGAAGAATCTGCAAATCATTTAAGAGAAGTTATGAAGTCTTATAATCCTGCAAATGAATTATCTTATTATGATATATCAGAAATGTTTGAAGAAACCTTTAAAGATTCACCTAATAAGAATCCCAAATATACTCCAGGAACCTTGATTCGTTTACTATCCCCTCAAGTGTTAAATTGTGATAAGGTTATTTATATGGATACCGATGTTATGACCTGCTCCTCTTTAACTGCATTTGAAGAAATAGATATTGAGGATGCAGAGCTTGCTGTTTGTAAGGATTATATGGGGAGATTTTGGATAAAGAGAGATTATTTTAATGCAGGGGTTCTTTATATTAATTTAAAAAAGGTAAAGGAAACAAAGCTTTTTGAAAAGGCAATTGATTTACTTGCTCACAAGAAATATTATTTTTCTGATCAGACTGCACTTTATAAAGCTTCAACAAAAAGAGTTTATATGCCTTTTAGGTTCAATGAACAAAGAAGCATTAAGCCTGATACTGTAGTTAAGCACTTCTGTAAAGGGATAAGATATTTACCATTATTTAAGGTCTATAACTATAAACAGTGGAATGTAGGGAAGATTCATAGCTTTTTCAAAATACATGATTTTGATGATCTTTATGAGGCTTATGAAAGATTATTTCCTATGGAAGCAAAACTCGAATATTAAAGAATATATATCCTCTTAGATTTTGAGGATTATTTTTTTATAAAAAAAATATATTTTTTCTTGTCAAATTTCAAATTTGTTGTATAATTATTTCGTCTATAAAAAATAGATGGTATTCAAGGACTCATTCCTAAAAAAATACGAAGGAAAGGAAAAAGAGGAGAAGAACTTTTAAATTGTTCTTCAAGTTCGGTAAATTGCGGTGAAAAAACCAATTATCGAATTGCATAATATTGTTAAACAATATGGTGCAGTAACTGTCGTAGACAATATTAATTTAACGATTTATGAAAATGAATTTCTTACCCTATTAGGACCATCAGGCTGTGGTAAGACAACAACCTTGCGAATGATTGGTGGATTTGAGAATCCCGATTCAGGACAAATTATTGTGAATGGCAAGGAGATAAATGATCTACCTGCTTATGCAAGACCTATTAATACGGTATTTCAAAGGTATGCATTGTTTCCACATTTGAATGTATTTAATAATGTTGCCTTTGGACTAAAAAATCGTGGCAGAAAATTCATGATAGAATTTTTTGGTGGCAAAGAAGCCTTAAAGGAAGAAATTACTAAAGATAAGCTTTCTTTAGGAGTACCTGAGGATAAGGCTCATAAGATTACATTCTTTGATATGAACTGGAAGCTAAAGGAAAAATTAAAGAGTGCAGTTAAAGCAGCTTTAGAGATGGTAAATCTATCTGGCTTTGAGGATCGTAAGATTACCAATATGTCTGGTGGTCAGATGCAAAGAGTTGCAATCGCAAGAGCTATTATTTTAAAGCCTAAAATTCTATTATTAGATGAACCACTATCTGCCTTAGACTTAAAGCTTAGACAAAACATGCAATATGAGCTTAAAGAAATGCAAAGAGATTTAGGAATTACCTTTGTCTTTGTTACCCATGACCAAGAAGAAGCTATGGTTATGTCCGATCGAATTGTTGTTATGAAGGATGGTATCATCCAGCAGCTCGGAACGCCTAAAGATATCTATAATGAGCCAGTAAATCGATTTGTTGCAAACTTTATTGGTGAATCCAATATTGTTAGAGGAGTATATGTCAAGAAGAATTTGGTACGTTTCTTAGATGTAGACTTTGAATGTGTTGGTTATCAGTTTGATGATAATGAGGTTGTTGATGTAGTTATTCGTCCAGAGGACTGGGATGTTGTACCTCTAAAGAAGGCAAAGCTAGTAGGCAATGTTACCTCATCTATTTTTAAAGGTGTACATTATGAATTATGTGTGGATTTACAAGGACAAGAGTTCGTAGTTCACACCTATGAGGATATAAAAACAGGACAAAAGGTTGGGTTATCAGTTGACCCTTATGAAATATGCTTGATGAAGGAAGACGGTTCATGCAAAACCATCGTAACAGAGTAGCTAAAGTTCATCCAGCAGGCAATCATCATCTAGATCGTCTTGCAAGACCTTATATGTACTGGCTGTATATTTTTGCCTGTTTTCCAGTACTGATTATGGTTTGTTTGATGTTTGTAGATACAGAAGGAATTCGCTTTAGTGGGATGCAGTTTACAATGAACAACTTTGCAATCATTGGAACTGAATCTGTTTTAATTGCTTTTTGGAATTCCTTAAAATATAGTGTTTTAACTACACTTCTTTGTATCTTTTTTGGATATTTATTAGCATATAGCTTATATAAATCAAAATTGAAAAACAAATATATGATTCTGTTATTATTAATTTTACCGATGTGGACCAATGTGCTTTTAAGAATTAATGCACTTGCATCCATATTTAAGCCTGAAAATATCTTGTCAGATATCTTTCATATTCCGGGTTTAAATATTATTGGTACAGATTGGGCAATATTATTAGGAATGGTATTTACTTATTTACCTTTTATTGTTTTACCTATTTATACTTCCTTAGAAAAGATTGATCCTTTTTTAGAGGAAGCGGCATTAGATTTAGGTGTTACGAATTTCACTAAGTTTTGGAAGGTTATTGTACCCCTATCTTTAAAAGGTGTAGTATCAGGGTCTATGATGGTCTTACTTCCTTGTTTATCTGGATTTGCAATACCTAAGGTATTAGGTGCTGGTAATATCTTATTAATTGGTAATATCATTGAACAAAGCTTTGTTAATATGAGCTATAATCAAGGAGCTGTTTTGGCAATCATTGTTTTAGTTATTATTTTAGGTTCTATCCTTTTAATCAACAAAATAGATAAGGAAGGAGAAACACTGATATGATGAGTCAAGAAGTGAAGTATCCTAAAGCTACCTTAGAAGAATATGGCTATAAGGATTACCGAGTTTTAACTATGATTTGGAAAATAGCTAAAATCATTTTAGTGATATTCTCCATTTTTATGCTTTATTTATCTGTAATTGTTATTGCGATACAGTCCTTTAACTCAAGTGCTTCAACTACTGAGTTTCAAAGCTTTACCTTTGATAACTACCTACAGATGTTTTCTAAGCGTAGTCTTACCAATTCAATTAAAAATACATTTTTAGTTTCCATTACTGCGACATTAATCGCTGCAGTATTAGGAACCTTTGTGGCAATAGGAATTTTCTATTTACCACCTAAAATTAAATCAAGATTGATGCTGTTAAATAATATTCCTCTATTAAATGCAGATATTGTTACAGGTATATCCTTAATGCTAATCTTCTCTTTATTGTTACCAATTAACAGGCATATCTTTGGATTTTGGACAATTTTAATTGCCCACCTATTCTTTATATTTCCTTATATCATTTTATCGGTTTTACCTAAAATGAAGGAGATTGATCCAAATTTGATGGATGCAAGTATGGATTTAGGAATTAAGCCAATGAAATCTGTAATTCGTGTTTTGATTCCTGCAATTCGTGGAGGTATATTTTCAGGAGTTGTATTAGCCTTTACAATAAGCTTTGAGGATTTCGTTGTAGGCTATTTTACAACAGGAAATGGTTTTAATACTTTATCTATTTGGATTTACTCTTCTATAGGAAAGAAATCTCTATTCCCTGGTGTTTATGCTTTCTCAACAGCGTTAACGCTTATTTCTATGGTATTAATCATTATCTATGCAATATGGACGAAAGGAAGAAGAAGTCATGCGAAAAAGAATTAGTTTTGTTTTCCTTTGTGTTTTCTTCCTACTTGCGTTATGCTCCTGCCAAAGTAGAAGAGTATTACTTTTCTTAAATTGGGGAGAATATGTAGATGAAGAGATGCTTGAAGAATTTGAGAGCTTGTATAATTGTGAAGTTGCTATGGAATTAGGCGAATCTAATGAACTCTTTTATTCTAAAATCAGTGCTGGAACAACCTGTTTTGATGTAATGTGTCCTTCTGATTATATGGTTTTAAAGATGGCACAAAATGATATGCTACAGGAAATTGATTTTAGCCGTATTCCAAATTATAAGCAAGAAGATAGAATGCCTGGTGTAAAAGGCATCGCTGAAAACCTAGAGTCAAAAATGACGGGTATTACCAATTATTATGTTCCCTATTTATGGGGAACCTGGGGAATTGCCTATTCTACGCTTAAGGAAGGCCTTAAGGAAGCAGTTACAACTGCTGAAAATGAGTGGGCGTCCTTATTTGATAGAAATAGTCTTCCTGCAGGAACAAGAGTTGCAATGTATGATTCAAATTTACATGCCTATTATGCAGCATGTAGATATCTAGGCTTTGATACAGAAAAGGAACTATCTAAGGACGAACTCAATCAAATCTATTCCTTAATTAGAAATATGAAATATGATGCATGGGGAACAGATGATATTAAGAAGGATATAGTAGCCAAGAATCGTGATTTAGGTTTTATGTGGACAGGAGATTTCCTTTATTATTATTGTGAGAATGTAGCCTCAACTGTAATTGATGCTTATCTTGCTAAGGATGTAGAAATCGAAGAATTTAGTGAAATGATTGAAACGATCACTACGGATGCAGGTATTTATAAGGATAAATATCAGGTTGGCTTTGATATCTTTATTCCAAGTAATACGATAGCCTTCTGTGATAATCTTGTCATTCCAAAGCATGCAGCAAACTATGATTTAGCTTTAGAATTTATCAATTTTATGTGTGGAAGAGATGAAGGACCTAATCATGCTGACCCAGCATTTAAGAATACCTACTATGTAAGCTATAATGC
>CAMWJY010000055.1 GCA_947174685.1 uncultured Mollicutes bacterium
CCATCAAATAAAATACGCAAATATTCTGCATTATTGACATGTCTAGAATAATCTAAATAGCTTGAGCTTACGATTAAGCTTCTTTGTTCTATGCACTCTATCTCCCATTTACTAAACTCTATTGGACATGGCTTAGACACTGGTATAGCAAAATCTATTGCCGAAAGCCTTAATATCTTTCGTGTAGCAATGGATGCAGTTAAGCATTCTACCCACGCTCTAATTCCTTCTTCCTTATTCTTAGGATGAATAAAAACTTCTACTATGCAAGAAATTTTGGAAGCATATTCAACTCTACAAGCCTCAACAATAACAGATTCATCCCAGGCAGGCAGTCTATCTATTTTAAAGTAAGTTTTTGTGAACATCCATAAAGCTTGATAATCTCGTTTTACACTCAAATTATCCTTATGATAAATTCCTAAAAAGCTTGCAACACCTGCTTCTACAATTTTTAAGATTTCTGGAATTTTAAGTAAGGCATGTGTATCACACATTCCATATTCAATTTTCTTTTCATATATAAACTCCATCTTGATTTACCTCTTCAAAAGTTTTTTCATATCAAAAGGGATATCCTTTATTATCTCTAACTCTTTATGTGTAACAGGATGTATAAAGCTTGCTTTATAGGAATGTAGCATAACACGAGTAGCTAATTTATCCATATTTCCATAAAGCTCATCTCCTAATAAGGGATGTCCAATAGAGGCAAGATGAACACGGATTTGATGAGTTCTTCCTGTTTCTAATTCTACTTTAAGAAGACTAAAGCCCTTATACTCCTCTAGCACCTCATAATGAGTGATTGCTGCTTTTCCTGTCTTAGAGATTCTTTTCCTTTGCTGGTGATGACGATCTTCTCCTATAGGAGCATAAATTGTATCCTTTTTATTTTTAAATTTACCTTTAGCTAAGCAAAGATATGTTCTTCTAAGCTCATGAGTAGAAATCATTTCATCAAGCTTAGCGAGTGTCAAGCTATCCTTAGCAAACAAGATAACACCCGTTGTATCCATATCCAATCTATGTGCATAGCGCACCTGATATGACCAGCCTTTATTTTTATAATAGTAGGCTACGATATTGCATAATGTATCTCTTTTCAATTTATCATCTGGATGAACTAACATATGACATGGCTTATTGACTGCCAAAATATAGTCATCCTCATAAAGTATATCTAGTTTTTTTACATCCGGAATAAAGTTAATTTCTTCTTTTGAATCTATACTTACAATATCATTTGTTCTTAATATATGTTCAGGATTGACGAACTTCTCATTTACATAGATTGTTTTTGAAGCAAACAAACTCACAATCTTAACTTTACCTAAATGATAGTTTTCTAGGTACTTTCTTAAAGACAGCCCATCACTTTCTGTTGTAATCTTATAGCTCGTCTTCATGGATATATTTAGATTCAATTAATCCAACAATGCCATTATGCTTAATTAGGCTATATGGCTTTGCTCTCTTGATTACTGAAATCTCTTCTCCTTTTTTCAAATTAATGAATGTATTAGATCCTTCGTAACAATAATGCTTTCCTTCTGCTTCTATGATGAATTCTTCGTGAACCCATAGCTCCTCTGTTTTTCCTTTAGGACGTATCAAATAGAAATCTAAATCCTTAGCAAGGATTTCAACTTCATTTCTTCCAAAGCGAATGGAAAATTGATTTTTAGGCTGTTCATAGTTTACATCCTCTTTTACGATATATTTAGGATAATGATCAATCGCAAAATAACTAAACCCCATATCAGACAAATTATTTAAGGAAACGACATTAATCTGTCCTCCCTTGATGACATTATTCCCGCCATCTAGACAGATTATATTCTTTTTAAAATCAAAAATCGGGTTCACACAAGGAACATCAGAACGATAATTTCTCGTAGGATTATGACCAACAATCATAATTCTTGGCTGAACGGGACTTAACTCTAAGAAACGATCAAATTTTAATACCTCTAAGGAATTGCTTGGTATATTGTGAATATCCATAATTCCACCATGGACTAAAACTAAATCATCATTGATAAAAATGACATCTGGAAGCTCATCCACAAATTTGAAAAATTCTGGATAGTGCTCTTCTATTACTTTAATATAATTTTCTATATCCATATCCTTAGAAACCGGATAGGAAAGCTCTAAGGCCATATCAGTAATCACAGATTTTTTAAGCTCTGTTGCATAATAAATAAATCTTTTCTTATCTAGAGGCGGAAGAATGAACCTGAAAACCTCATCACAATTCCCAGCCATAAAAAATACATTTTCTTGTTTATTCAACTCTAAAACGTATTTAAGCATTGCTAGATTGTCTGTTGGATTCCCTTTTTCTATCATATCTCCAATGATAAAAAGATAATCCCTAGGATTGAAGTTTGCTTTCTCTAAAGCCTCCTTAAAAAGCTTAATATCGCCATGAATATCACTCATAAAGAGGAGTCTTCTATCTTTAGGAATATTCAAATGTAGGATTTTGGTAAGTTTATTCTTCTCCATTTTGATTCTTCCTTTCTAGCTTAGAATATAGACATCCGCAGTAGTCCTGACGATATAGACCATAGGTCTTAGAAAGCTCTATAGAATGCTTATAGCCTTCTTCTTTTTTGAAATCAGAAAATAAATAAGAAACCTTATATTTTTCTTCTAATTCTTTTCCGATTTCATTAATCCATCCTGTGATCTTATGAGGAGATATAGATAAGGTTGTCGTAAAATAATCAAAGCCTAGCCCTAAGGCTTTTTTTGCTGTTTTTTCTAATCTGAGTTGGTAGCAATGATAACAACGCTCTGATCTTTCGCCAAGGCTTTCATACCCCTTTACTGCAGCATCATAATCAGCTTTTTGGTATTCATCAAAAATTACCTTTATATTAGAATCTATTTCCTTACAGAATCGAATTTCCTCTGCCAATCTTTTCTCATATTCTTCTAAAGGTGAAATATTGTCATTAGAATAGAAAATCGTAATGTCAAAATACTCCTTTAAAAGGAATATAACGTGGGAGGAGCATGGTGCACAACAGCTATGTAATAATAGCTTAGGACGCTTATCTAATGTTAAAAGAAATTCTTTAAATTCCTTATAGCTTTCAAGCATATTAGCACCTCACCTTCCATATATCTTTATTATTATATAATAAATCCTCCATAGAAACAATAAATTTTGACAAAGAAAAAAGAAAAAAAGACTATCGATGATAGTCAATTCTTGAATATACGCAGATAGATGCTGCGAGTAAAATTTGTGCTGGGTAATAGGAAGCCAAGCAAAGCACAGTGAGTACCTCTCTTATCTCCTTCGTAAAAGATCCAAATTTATTTAAAAGCAGCATACAATCAGAAAAGAAAAATAAGATGCTTCCAATTAAAATGATAAGCTCTACTCTATAGTCCTTATGCTTCCATAGACTTGTAATAAAATTTGAAATTGCCTTACCTACCATAAAGGAAATAATGATTGCGTAAAAAACAACTACAACCTCCATCAATGCTCCACCAAAATGAAACATAGGAGCTAAAGTAATCCAAAGCACTGCAGGAACTGCAAGGATAGCACTACAAATTAAATCTAGCCATTTAAATTTCTTTAATTGATAGTAGGAAATTGCATAAAAAATATGTCCTATTGCAAACAATATAGCTCCAGCTATAAAGAAAATATTTAATACAATATCTGCAACCATTGTAAAGGCAAGTCCTATTAGCATAAATATAGGAAAATAAAGCTTCTTCTTTTTCACCACAGCAAGAATAAAGAATAGAATTCCTAGCAATAGGAATAAGGCACTTGTAACTCCCTTTCTCCATAACGCTCCATATAGGATATAAAATAAATCGCCAATGAGAACACAGAGGCTAAGGAGTAGTCCTGTAATTTCAAAGCTATATTTTTTCATTATGACCTACCCTTGTTGGAGAAGAATGCTACCGCAATAGCTCCAGGTCCTGCGTGTGTTCCAATGGTACTACCGATTTGATACATAGGTACAGAGTCGGTGCTATTTTTCCATAGAGCTGCACTATCCTCTAAATATTTTTTCAAAAAATCATTAGATAAGCCAGAATATCCTGTTGCATAAGGATAATTAAAATCAATCCCACCACAGGCTTCAATCTTTTCCACTAAAAGATTATTTCCTTTCTTAGAGCCTCTTGCCTTACCTACCATTTTTACCTGACCATTTATAATAGAGATAACAGGCTTAATAGAAAGCATTTCTCCTGTAAAGGCTACTACTGAAGAGATTCTTCCACCCTTTTTTAAATATTTCAAGGTTGCAACAACAGCTAAAAGCTCTATCGTTTCTTTCCTTTTATCTAGCTCTTCTTTAATTTGACTTGCTGAAAGCTTTCCTTCCTCTACTAATCGAATTGCAAGATCACATAAAATTCTTTCTCCAATACAGGCATTTAGGCTATCTACTACAAAAACCTTATCCTTAAATTTCTTAGAGGCAGCTACCGCGTTATTATATGTACTAGATAATTTAGAAGAAATGGTAATACAAATTACACTAGCTCCATCCTCTGTAAGCTTTTCAAATTCCTCTTCAAAGCGATATGGATTAATTTGACTTGTTTTAGGAAGCTCATCACTTTCTACTAACTTTTCAAAGAATTCACTATGACTTAGATTCACACCATCTAAATAAGTATCTTCACCGAAGGTTACCTCGATGGGTAATAAATATATTCCTTTTTCTTCTGCTTCTATTGCATCAATATCTGATGCAGAGTCTATTAATATTTTAATCATTTTTTTTACCTTTCTTTTTACACATATTTTCTAAATTATTACGAATGATTTCTAACCCTTCATACATAGCTTTTCTTTGATCTAAGGATAAGCCTTGAGTAGCGCTATCAAGTAAAGCATCTATTTTTTCTGATACATACCTTCCAATCTCTTTTCCTTCTAAAGTTAGATGTAGAGGACTGCGATATCTCTTTTCCTTTATCTCCTCACAAAAAACTAAGCCTCTTTTTTCTAAATCATCTAAGGATCTAGAAATTAATGCCTTGTCCTCATCGCAAACCTCACAAAGCTCCTTAGAGGTAAGAGGCTTTTCACTTGTGTAAAGATAATATAAACAAGAAACATGGGCACTTTTTAAATCAAACTGGTTCATCTCTTCTGCCTTAATTTTATGGATACTTCTCGTAATTTGATTTACAAGTACAGTAAAGTTTTGATATCTGTTTTTCATAATTTCACCTCTTGTTGATTTGTCAACAACTATATAATATACCCATTTTATTGATAAGTCAACAACTTTTATTAAAATAAAATATATTAAGTTATCTAGAATGTATTATAAAAGAAAAAAGGGTGTTTTTCCATTGAAAACACCCCAATGTATTATCGTTGATTTCTAAAAAGCGGCTTCTATTCACATAAAACTCTTAAACTAAAAATGTTATGGAATATTTCATATAATCTTTATTAATTTAACGATATATTTCATACATATAATAATCGCTCTTATATTTAGCTATGATGTCTGTACCATCTGAAAAATAACAATTACGGATACTAGTATTACCTTTATAAGTATATTTGTAGCTCCATGTAGAGGATCCTGTCTCAGTTGGTAACAACGTGATATAAATATGCTGGGCACATAGTCTATATGAATCTGTTAGATTATAGTTAAGGTCATAGAAACAATAAGCACCAATTCTTTTGCAGGATGCAGGAATTACAACCTGATTTATTGGACATCCTCTAAAGCCTTTTTCTCCAATACTATAAAGTCCTTCGGCAAGCTCTAAAGTTATTAATGCATTGCAATGCTCAAATGCTTGAGCGGAAATACGTAAGGATTTTGTACCAAAGCCAGTTGACGCAGTAGGTTTCTTTGCAGTTGGTTGAAAGACAACTTTTGTAAGCTTTTCACAATATCGAAATGCTTCTTCATTGACATATTCCATTGTAGAAGGAATTTCTAGTTCTGTAATATCTGTACATCTAAAAGCGTACGCAACAATAGTAGAAACTTCATATTTTTCATTCTCATAGGTAACATAATTAGGAATTTTAACAATCCCTGTGATTCCTGGAGATTGTGTAGTAATATTAGCAACTTTGATGTTACTAGCATTTGTAAATAGAGCATAACGT
>CAMWJY010000056.1 GCA_947174685.1 uncultured Mollicutes bacterium
TATGTATACTTTACCATTCTCTAAATCTACTGAAGTTCTTTATTATAATTTAACAGAATTTGAAAATAATGGATGGGAAGTTCCTACTACATGGGAAGAGATGATGGACCTATGTCAAACAATTAAGCTTCTAAAAGATGGAGATAAAGAAAAATATCCAAACATCATTCCTTTAGGTATTGATAGTGAAGCTAACTTATTTATCACTTTATGTGAACAAACAGGTTCTCCATATACTTCAGCAACAGGAAACCATTATTTGTTTAATAATCAAAAAAATCAAGAAATCGTAACAAAATTCAGAGATTGGCATCAAGAGGGATTATTTACTACTCAAAAGGTTTTAGGTAGTTATACATCATCTTTATTTACTGCAACTGATAGAACTAAGGCTTATAGCTTTATGTCAATTGGTTCTACTGGTGGTGCATCTCACCAATATCCAACAGGCGATGCATTTAAAGTAGGTGTTGCTCCAGTTCCTGTATGGGAGGATAGCCCTTTAAAGACTATTTCTCAAGGACCAAGCTTATGTTTATTCAATAAGGAAGATCCTCAAGAAGTATTAGCTTCATGGATTTTTGTTAAGGATTATTTATTACAACCAGATTTCCAAGCTCAATTCTCTTATGCTAGTGGATATAACCCAGTGTTAAAATCTGCAGTTAATGGTATCTTATATGGTCAAGGAGATGCTGGAAAAGATATTACATATCAAGAATGGTTAGACAAGGGAGAAGGTACTTCTTCAAAAGGCTTAATTGCTTTAACTGCAAAGCTTTCTAGTACTTTAGCAGATAATTATTATACATCTCCAGCATTTATTGGATCTTCTACAGCTCGTGATCAGGTTGGTTCATTATTTGTAGCAGCAATTACAAAGTCTAAATCAGTAAGCGATGCATTCAGAGATGCAATTTTAGAGTGTGAAGATTAATAAAAAGAAGAAGTTGATATTATGAAAAAAATACGTAATGTATTATTAATTTTATGTTTTGTCGTAGGATTAGGATTCTTTGCTTCTTGTGGAAAAGAAGAAGAACCTGGATATATTGACTATGTTGAACAAACAAAATTAAATATTAATGTTACGGCATCCCATCAGTTTTTTGGTGAAGATGGCATTGCATTTGCAACACTAGTTCGTTGTGTTGATGGTGATACAGCAATATTTGTTGCCAACGAAAAAGAATTTACAGCTCGTTTTTTAGGTGTAGATACTCCTGAATCAACTGGTCAAGTAGAAAAGTGGGGAAAAACAGCATCTAAATTTACGGCATCTAAATTGACAAATGCTGTGTCTTTAGTTGTTCAAACTAATGGAGGAGCTGCACAACTAGATACAACAGGTAGTCGTTATTTAACATACATTTGGTACAAGCCAGCTGAAGACGCAGACTATCGTTTAATTAATCTAGAGCTTGTTCAAGAGGGTTTGTCTTATGGTAAATCTGAAACAGCACCTCTTTATAAGGATGTATTGGTTGCTGCCGAAGGTCAAGCTATTCAACAAAAGCTAAGAATCTTTGGTAATGAAATTGACGAAAACTTCTTTTATGGTGATGCTAAACAAGTAACAATTAAACATATTTTAGAAAATTCTGCTTCACTTCTTGCTGAAAATGCAAAAGTAAGATTTGAAGCTACTGTAGTTAGAAAAGACGGATTATATGTTTATGTTCAAGATTATGATGCGGAAACTGACAAGGTATTTTCTTTGTTATTATATACTGGATATAACTTTGAGTCTAAAAAGTTAGTTGTTGCTAATAGAGTTTCTATATGTGGAACTGTTCAAGAATATGAGGGAAATATCCAAGTTTCTGGTTTAAGAGACACTGCATCTAAGAATCCAGACAATCTACAATACATAGACCAAAATTATGAAATTAAAACTACACCAGTTACAGCAGATGAGTTAATTAATGCAACTGCTAATATGGAACGTTTATTTGTAAAACTTGAAAATGTAAAAGTTACTCGCCTATGGACTACTCAAGAAGGAAATAGTGCAGGAGCTATAACTATTACTGGTCAAGTAGGTGGCAAAACTGTTACAATTCGTACAACAGTTTTAAGAGTTAATTATGAGCTTGTTACTGAGAGTTATTTTGATGGAAAAACAATTACAGTAATGGGATTTATAGAAACATTCAACGGAGCAAAGCAAATTAAACTTGTTTCTGTTGATGATGTTGCTTTTGTAGAATAATATAAGAAAGGGAAAATTATGAAAAAAATTGGAAAATTAGCCGTAATGGGCTTATTAGCTACATTAGGAGTTACAGCTTTAGCTTCTTGTGGTGGAAACGATTTGGCAAAAGAACTTTTAACAAAGGTTATTATTGTCCAAAAAGGTGAAAATGTATCAGCAGACTTTGTTATTCCTAAGTCTATTGTACATCAAGGAAAAACTTATGATATAGCATGGACATCAAGTGATGAATCTGTATTATCCTTTGAGGAAAGAACAGAAAAAGATGGTTCAGTTAAATATTATGCAGACATTCATCGCCCATTTGATGCAGATGCTGATGTTACTTTGACAGCTACTGTTGATGCAAATGGAAAAAAGGCTTCTGAATCATTTAAGACAACTGTTGAAAAGATTGATTTCGAAAAAGCTGCAGTTGCTAATTTAGGTATTGCTGCATCTTACAATAGAGAGGATATTGAAGAGCCTGCAGTAGTAAATCTTCCTACAAGTACTAGTGAATATAAGGATGTAATCAATTATACTTATGCTCTTGAGGGTACTTCAGATTCTGTTAAATTAGAAAACGGAACTAAATTAACAGTTGATCCTTCAAGTGGAGCTAAAGAGGTTGTTGATTTAAAGGTTACTGCTACAAGCAGTGTTACTAAGGACATTATTGTAAAGGTAAATGTTAACCAAGTAACTTATTCTTCAATTGAAGAATATGATGCAGCAGAGGAAAAAACAGTAATTACTGTAAAGGGTATTATTGTTGCAAGAGAACCATATTCAGCAAGCTATAAGAATGCAACTCTTTATTTACAAGATATTAGTGGTAAGGGTGGATATGATGCATATCGTATCAAATGTGATTCTGAAGAAAAATTCAATAAGGATTTAGCAATTGGTAATGCTATTCTTGTTACAGGTGAAAAGGCTCTTTATAATGGTTTAAGAGAATTCAATGCAGGCTGTACTTATGAGGTTGCTTCTACTGGTAAGGCATATAAGGATACTGATGTAACAGAACTTATTAAGACAGATGCTTCAAAGGTTTCTTTAGACTTACAATGTCAATTGATTCATTTTAATAGCTTACCTGTTGTAAAAGTTGATGCAGAAGATACAAAGGGTCGTTGGAACATTACTGTTGGTGATGAAAAAGATTCAAATAAGCAATTTGTTGTTCGTATTGATACTGGTTTATTACCAATAACTACTGATGCTTATAAAGCTATTAAGGATTTAAATATTTCTGTTGGCGATGTTATTAGTGCAAAGGGAGTTGCTGGTTGGTCTAAGAAGGCACAATTATTCCCATTAGCAGCAGATTCAATTGTTATTGAATCAAAGGGTGGATCAACAAAACCAGAAACACCTGTAGTATCAACATTTACTGGCGTTGTAACTGATGCTGGCTTTAAGGATGATACAGCTAAGGTTAGATGCTTTGCATTAGTACAAAATGCAGATGGTGCAGCAAAATATGTTACTTGTGAGGTTGCAGTTGATGCAACAAATACAGTTGATGCAATTCATGCAGCTTGGAATGCTAAGTTCGTTGTTGGAAAGTCAGCAACAGTAACTGCTGAAAATAAAGAATATCACGGATTAAATCAATTTGTAGTTGCTTGGGATAAGCTAGCTACAGATGTTACTTTAGGCGCTGATGGCACCACTCCTGCTTTCTTAGATATTACTAGCAAGGTTACAGCTGGTGAAGATTTAAAGGCATTACAAGGTGTTCTTGTAAAAGTAACAGGTGTTTGTGTAGTTAGTGGTTCTAATTATACAATTCAAACTGCTGATGGAAAATCTATCTTAGTTTATTTTGATAGAGCTTTCTATGATGGTAAAGCAAGTGATTTATTAAAGGCTGGAAACACATATACTGTTTCTGGATTCTTAAACTGGTATGATAATCCACAAGTTACTCCAATTAGCGAAGATAAGTGTGTTGTTCTAGTTGCTGAAGGAGAAGAACCAAAACCAGAATTACCAGCAGGTGTATTAGCAAGCTGTACTTTCAATAAAGCTTTTGAAAACGGCTTTACTTACATTGATAGTAAAACTTATGGTGATTCATATTATAGTGATGGTGGTTTGAAATTAAACAATGAAGGTTGTGGTGTTAAGTCTTCTACATTTACTGCAGTAAATTCTTGTGAGGTTGTAATCAAAATTAATAAATTAAATGAGAATACTAGAACCGCTGCTTCTACAGATGTTTTCACAGTTAAAGCTTATAATGCGGCTGGTGAAGTTGTAGATACAAAAACATTAACTTCAGTTGCAGAAGGCGATGGCAATACAGTTACTTTAAGTGGAACAGGAATTGTTTATGTTGAGGTAGTTATGACGGGATATCCTTCTAATGGTACTACATGTTATAATGTAAATTTAGGTGCTGTAGTGGTTAAGAGTGTGGCATAAGTCATACATTTTATAAAAAAAGTTTTGAGATAAGGCTTAATTGCTTTATCTCTTTTCTTTTTTCTCAAAATCATGTTATAATCATATTATGTAGAAGATTGGAGGCCATTATGAAAAAACTACTTTCATTTTTATGTTTATTATTTTTATCTTTGAGTTTGATATCATGCAAAGAAAATCCAAACACTGAACCTATTACACCTGAATATATTATTCGCTTTGATTCTGTAGGAGGAACGCCTGTACCTCTGCAAAATGTATTAGAAGGTGAATTTGCCAATAAACCAGAAGATCCTATCCGAAGTGGTTATACCTTTGAAGGATGGTTTTTGGATGGGGAAGAATTTGATTTCACAAAAGAAATTGTGAGTAATGTTCGTTTGGTTGCAAAATGGACCAAACAAACAAGTAGCTTAACAGGATACTATGAACCAATGAATGGACATTTAGATAGTACTTTTAAAACCACTTTGCATAAGCTACTTAAGGATACCCACACTATAAAACGCTCCTATTCTCAGCTATGGGATGACCTAGCCAAATTAGATCAAGACCCTAATAATAAGGATAATATTTTATGTATATATACTGGAAGGTCTATTCCAATTGCAAATCGTGATAAGGGGAGTGGTGGAAGTAATATTTGGAATCGTGAGCATTCATGGCCAAACAGTCATGGGTTTAGTTCTCAAGATTATTATGCATATACAGATCTTCATCACTTATTTGCTTCAGAGAAAAATATAAACGCAACCCGTGGAAATAAAGATTTTAATTATGTGCAAAATGGAAATCATGATACCTATGGAAATAAATGGGATAATACCTTCTTTGAGCCTAGAGACGAGGTTAAAGGAGATTTGGCAAGGGCAATGTTCTACTTGGTAGTACGCTATGATGACCCTGCTGAGCTTGACTTAGAATTGAGTGAAACTGCAACTGGATCTTCTTCAAATAAGACAGGACAATTAGGAATACTTTCTGTTCTTCTTGAATGGAATATATTAGACCCTGTTAGTGAAGAAGAAAAGGCTAGAAACGAAAAGGCATATTCTATTCAAGGAAATAGAAATCCATTTGTAGATTATCCTGAATGGATAAGTTATTTATATCCCCAAGCATAGGAGTGATTTTAATGTATATTGTAAAGAAAAATAAAAAAGGACAATGGATTGTTATTATCGAAGGAAAGAAAAGAGCCAGTAAGGTATCTGATTCTAAAGTAGAGGCAATTGCTTATGCAACAAAAAAGGCTAAAGATGAGAATACTATCTTCCGTGTAGAAGATTCTTCAGGTAAATCTAAGAATAAATTATGGATTATTTTAGTTGTTATACTATTGTTGGTATTAGCAGTAGTAGTCTACTTAATTGCAACAGGTAAAATCAAACTCCCTTTATCTTCTGATGAAGATAAACAAAAAACACCTACTGTTATTGTAGAGGGAGAACTGTCTATTCATTTCTTAGAGCTTG
>CAMWJY010000057.1 GCA_947174685.1 uncultured Mollicutes bacterium
ATTTTGGAAAAACTATAAATTATAGCTTGATTTCATACAAAAAACACTAATTTTTAAGGTATTTATATCATATTATGGAAAATTTCACTTAGAAAAAAAATTTAATTTTATTAAAATTATAGAAAAAAAGGAAGGAGGAAACTCAAGAAGATAGCTTCTATATCCATTATTGACAATTCTATAATTTTGGCATAAAATGAAAAAAGGAGGTTTCTTGCTATGAAAAAACATTTTGAAAAAGATTTACCTGAAGGATATACAGAGGTTTTCCATATGAATGCCAAAGATAAAAAAACTGGATTATTATTCACCTTATTTTCTTTAATTCTAGCTTTAATCCCTTTGGCAATTACCTTTCCAATTTATTTCTGTATAAAAAAGCTTCCGCCTATAGATTTAACCCTATACTGCTTATCTTTATTAGGATTTTGTTTTAGTATGATTCTATATGTGATATGCCATGAGCTTGTCCACGGTATTGCTTATAAAATTCTCACAAAACAAAAGCTTACCTTTGGAATGAGTTGGAGCTGTGCTTATTGTGGAGTACCTAATATTTATGTATATCGTAGGGCTTCCATCATCGCTTTACTTGCTCCATTTACTTTGTTTAGTCTTATTTTTATAGGTTTACTTGTTTGGTTTTACTCTTTCAATGGATGGCTGTATGTTGGTATGGCTGTTCTATTTGCGGTACACTTTGGAGGGTGTGTTGGAGATTTATTTATGTTTTTCCTTTTCTTATTTAAATACAAGGATAAAACAATACTGATGAAGGATACTGGACCTGAACAATTCTTATATCAAAAAGGTATAGAGGTATTATAATAAGAAAAGACCGTGAATTTGAAAATGATTCACGGTCTCATTTTTATTTATCTTTTTGTTCTTCTTGAATAAGACGAATATCTTTAACCTTCTTTACATACTGCTTCATCTTCTTGATTTCTTCATTTCGCTCAATGAGGCTTACATCTGCTGCTTCCCAAACAAGAAGTGTTCCACTAATATTAATGACATCAAAGATAAGCTGTGGCCATTCTAATCTGCTTAAAAAATAACTAGCCAATAATAAAATGATACCACCAAAGAGTAAGGATAGACTGGTAATATGCTTCCTTTTTCTTTCTAAGACAAAGCCATAGATTTTAAGCTTTAAATTCTTCTTTAAAATCCGTTCTACCTCTTCAAATTTATATTCCCCTAAATCTCTGATATGAATTGCAAAATGAATTTGATATTTTCTTGGAACTAAATTCAAAATTTCATTGACCTTATCAAACAAGGTTTCATTGAGCTTTTCTACTTTATCATTTCCCATATTTTGATCAATAAGTTCTGCAAAGGTATCATAATATAGCTCTGCAGTTAAAGTATTTCCATCCACAATAAAGTAGTCTTTTAGGATATCTCTTGTCCAAGCTTCAGTTTTATTAAATAATTTTTTCATACTACTCTACCTTCAATTACTTAATTTTGAAAATGAATTTGTTGTTTTAAAATAAGAGGATAAGCAATCAAGCTTTTCCCATCAAGATTTTCATGATGCATGCTTACGGACGTAATCTGATGATTATCATAGGTTGTGTAATAATAAATCCCTTTGGTAGCATTCATACAGGAGGTATAAATAGTGATTTCATAAGCATTATTTTCTAATTCACAACAACCACGTTGCTGATCTACAGAACCTAAAATATGAAAGAATTGACTCACACTGGCTTCTTCTGTTTCTGCTGATTTCGAATTCAGCTTTACAAATGCAGCTCTTACAAATCTAGAGGCAGAAGACAAATCTCCAGGGAGCCCAATAGCCCCCATTCCTCTACTATAGGCATCAAGCTTAAGCTCATTAGAGAAAGTAGATTCTTTAGTTTTTATAGAAAGCCCTCGATAATTTTTCAAGTTAAATAACTGATATGGAAAAGGAGGGTTATTCGTTAATACTCCAACTGGATTATCATATACCATTAAGCCCTCTTTAACAGATTCTACAGTTATGCATTCATTTTCATCTGCGATAATATAATGAAGCTGAGCTGTAGGTAGCTCCTTGGAAAAGCTTTCGCTTGTAATAACTAAGCTTTTTAAAACTATTTTTACCTCTGCTACAGAGGCACATATTGATAAAATGTAAGGAATAAAATTATATTGTGCCACATTTACTTTTCCTTCCTTTGGCTCATGATACACTGCATTTCCTACAAAGTTTAAGCCTGCAACTGCCAAGCCTTTTTCATTACATGCATCATAGTATAAAGGATAATTCTTTAAAACGTATGCCATACCAATAATGGCATATTTATTTTTCCAAGGAAATTGAAATCCTCTTGGCGTTATGACAACCTCCTCATGATAAGAATAATCATAATCTAATGTTCTTCCAAAATAAAAATCCTTCGTCTTATAGCTTGCTGCTGTACACATGAAACCACATCCTTATCCATTAGTATTGACTAGCTTTAGTTAGTCTATCACAATAAGTTCATATTCTCTTGAGCCAATACCGATTTTTTCAGCTGCATCTAATATATGGCGACCGTTTTGACGCTCTACCCTCTTTACAAAATGATCTCTTCCTCTATCCTTAGATTGATAAACCATATCGATAGACGCTTGGTCAATAGCTAATGGATCTAAGGAAATCATCATTCCAATATCCTGCATGCAAGGATCTTCTGCTACAGCACAGCAGTCACAATCCACACTTAAATTCACAAGCATATTGATATAGACAATATTTCCCTTAAAGAAATCAACTACGGATGCTGCTGCAGCTGCCATAGACTCTAAGAAAAGATCCTGTTTAGGAAGATGGTCCCATAAAGCATTTGGATCCTCTGTAGCACCTGCAGTATGAATATAGGCTTTCCCTGCTGAGGATGCACAACCGATAGATAATTGCTTAAGGGCGCCTCCAAAGCCTCCCATTGGATGCCCTTTAAAATGAGATAAAACTAGCATAGAATCATAATTCGTTATGTCTTTTCCCACTAGATTTTTTTGGATAACTCCTCCATTGGGAATAGATAACTCTAACTCCCCTCTAGCATCCATAATATCTACACGAAAGTATTTTGTCCAACCGTGCTGCTTGATAAGCTCTAAATGCTTGTCTGTAGTATTTCTTGCTCCCTCATAGGCTGTATTACATTCTACTACTGTACCATGCACCTTCTCAATAATAGGTCGAACAAATTCAGGTTTAACAAAATTTTGATTTCCTTTTTCACCTGAATGTAGCTTTACTGCTACCTTCCCATTTAATGTAAATCCTAATGCTTCATATAGCCTCAATAGTCCTTCACTATCAATCTTACTTGTAAAATATACCTTTGATTTCATTATAGAATCCTCCTAATTCATTTATAAATAGTATATCAAAAATTCTAAAGATATACAAGAAAAGGACACTTGTGAATGAACTAAAGTGTCCTTTTAAATTTTCAAAATGATTTTTCTAAGAGCAGTTTAACGCTCTTCTTTTAAAATCTTTTCTTGAATATGGTTAGGTGTTTCTTCGTAATTGTAGAATTGCTGATAAAAATAACCACTACCCTGTGTCATTGATTTTAAATCATTTACATATTCTAATATTTCACGTTCAGGAACTAAAGCCGTAATCTTTTGATCCTTTACAGAGTTAATGTCCATACCTGTAATTCTTCCTCTTCTAGAATTTAAATCAGAAAGAATTGTACCAACATCCTCACTATGAACAGTTACAGTCACTTGTAGAATTGGCTCTAAAATAACTGGTTTACATTTTAAGTATGCATCCTTAAATGCCAAGATAGAAGCCATCTTAAAGGATAATTCATTTGAATCTACTGCATGATATTTTCCATCCTTTAAGCAAGCATGAACTCCAATTACCGGGAAGCCTGCCAAAAGACCCTTTTCACATGCTTCATTAAATCCCTTTTCAACTGCAGGGAAATAGTTTTTAGGAACAGTACCACCAAAGACTTCCTCTGTAAATACATTTTCCTTTGCTGGAGAGAAATCCATTTCTACTACTCCATAGAAACCAGAACCACCACTTTGCTTAATATATCTTCCTGTTCCATGAGCGGAGGCTTTAATCGTTTCACGATATACCACCTTATATTCATTAACAGAAACATCAATCTTATAAGAATTCTTCATACGCTCTAAAATATAGGTTAAGTGGCCAACACCTAAACTACCTAATAGTAGCTGATTTGTTTCAATATTTCTTCTTACCTCTAGAGATTTATCCTCTAGCATCATCTTAGCTAAAACGCCACCCAGTTTATCTATATCACTCTTACTCTTTGCCTCTAGTGCCTTAAAATAAACTGCGCCAGGGAATTCAATTTCAGGATATTTAATAAAATTCTTAGGAGAACAAAGTGTCATAGAAGTTTCTAGACCTTCTACTTTATTAATTACACCAATCTCTCCTGCTGTTAAGCTACGAACAGCAGTTTGCTTGTTTCCACAAATTTTAAATAATTGTCCAACTGTAAAGGTCTTATTTGTATTTGCAACTAAAACCTCATCACCTGCAGTTAAAACACCTGAATTGATTTTAAAAATGCTTGTAGTTCCAGAATAAGAATCTACATAGGTTTTAAATACAAATGCAGAGAAAGGCTCTTCATCTAAGGTCTTGCGGTATACTTCTTTAGAGGAAGCATCATAACCAACAATAGGATTTAAATCAGATGGGTTAGGTAAATAATCTTCAAGCATTTTTAAGGTAGTATGAACACCTATATTCTTAGTTGCACAGCCCACTAATACTGGAATTAAATCACCAGAAAGTACACCTGAACGTAAGCCCTTTTGAATTTCTTCCTGAGTCAAGGCTTCTCCCATAAAGAATTTATCTAATAACTCCTCTGAGGTTTGAGCAACTGCTTCTACCATCATATTGTTTAGCTCGAAAACCTTTAGCTTTTTATCATCATAGATTTCTGCATCCTCGCAATCACGACCGTTAAACTTTCTAGCCTTTAACGTTACTACATTAACAAAGCCATCAAAGTTATCGTTGTGTCCCATAGGATAACAGAATGGAATAGCATTCTTTCCTAGTTTCTCTCTAATTTCAGCTAAAACATTCTCAAAGACAACATTCTCCTTATCCATTTTATTAACAAATAAAATAGTAGGGATATTCTTTTTTCTTAATAGATTCCAGTGCTTTACGGTTTCAACCTCAACACCACTAGATGCATCCATTACTAAAATGGCTCCCTTAACCACATTGACTGCTGAAATAGCCTCGCCTATAAAATCATCATTTCCAGGGATATCAATTAAATTGATGGTACAATTATCTGTTTCTACTGGTACTACAGATAATCTAACAGATCCTAAACGATTTTGTTCTTCTGCGAGATAGTCACTTACTGTATTTTTTCTTTCAACACTGCCTTTAGGACGATTAGATGTTACAGAATATAATGCCTCAACTAAAGAGGTTTTTCCGCTTCCTTGATGTCCTAAAACCGCTACATTTCGAATTGTTCTTTCACTCATATTTTAATTCCTTTCCGTTGTAAACGCTTTCTTTTATAACATTATATCATATAATATGAAGAATGAAAAGAAAATAATATAAATTTTTAATAGTTTCTATCTTTTAGGACAAGAAAAAAGGCAAAACATATTAGTGTTTTACCTTTTATAAATGACTAATCAAAGATATTAATCTTTTTAAGTGGAACCTTTTCTTCTTCATCCTCACTCTCATCTATTTGTCTAAGTGGATCCTTTTCACGAATGAAAAGAGAAGATTTCGTTTCTTTTACAATATATTTTTCTCCCTCAATGATTTTTACCTCACGTTCCTTAGAAGGCTGTTCTACAGGAGGTTCTTCTTGAACTGGTTCCTCTTCCGATTCGTTTTCTTCAAAGGCATAAGGATCCTGTTCTTCAGAAGTATCATAATTCATTTCTTCTAAAAGAGGTTCTTCTTCATAGCTTTGAGGGTCATCTACTGGTTCTTCCATAGGTTCTTCTGTAGGTAAATCCCACTCCTCTTGAGGAGCTTCTTCATTTAGCTCTTCTTCATAATCTTGAGGCTCT
>CAMWJY010000058.1 GCA_947174685.1 uncultured Mollicutes bacterium
ACATCATTTTTATAGCTTCCAACAATCTCATATCCCATGGCTTGATAAAAATCTTTTCCTTGCCAATTAAAGGTATCTAATCGAATGGTATTGATTCCAAGTGATTTTGCTCTTCTTTCCATTTCCTTAATAAGCATTTTACCATATCCTTTAAGGCGATACCTTTCATCCACATACACCGTAGATACATAAAGTATTTTAAATGCAGTAATACAGGCATCTAGTCCAGCAACTAAAACATCATTGTCCATTATACCTATAGATATGTCTCCATTTAACTTATATTTAATATAAGCTTTATCATAATTATCTAAAGAAATCTCAAGCTCTTCAATCTGTTCTTCTGTCAAATCAACAATTTTCGTTTCCATAATTCTTATCAAGATCTCCATTTTCTTTTTTAGAAGTAAATACTTTATCTAATCCTACAACTAAACTGAATAATCCAAATCCAATAAAGAAGCCTCCTAATACATCTGTCATCCAATGCATAGAGGATAAGATTCTACCAAAAGCTCCCAATGCAATTAACGCAGATAATCCAGCATATGTCAAAATTGTATATAAGCTTTTAGTAGAATATCTCTTTGTTAAACAATAACCACTTGCGAGTAATATAAATGTAGTTACCATCACATGTGTGGAAGGAAAGGAAGGCTCAGCATCTATGTCAATAAGAGTAGGACGATAATTTACAACGAATACTTTATCAAACAAAATCCATAAAATAATAAGAATTAATACTCCCCCACCAACTAACAAAATATCCTTATCCACTTTAAAAGGATTCTTTCTTTTAACCAATTGGTACAACCCGTATATAACTAGCCCTCCTAGAAATCCTAAACTAATAAATAAAATAGCATCTGAAAATCCATCCCAGCTTTCTTCATATTCTTCTACTAAAAATAATTTATTAAAGCTATATAATCCTATTTCTCCCTCTATATTTACCTTTTTATCTACAGTAAGTAATAAAATTAAAAGAATAATGAACACTCCAAGAGAGCATAATCCCATAATTACAAACTTATTGAATACCTTTTTCATAACTCTACCCCTATAAATACTTTACTTTTCTACAATTATAGCATTTTTTAGACATTTGTCTACATTTATTTTCCGCCTTTACTTATTGCAATTATATGCATTCTATATTATAATTTAATTTAGAGAAAGGGGTGCTGATTCGCCATGAAAAATTAAGCCAATAAGTTATGCTAAGAATTATAGTTTTAAAATGTCTCATGGAAATGAGGTGTTTTGATATGAAATTTAATGATATAACATTAGAGTTAAAAAATGGAAGGAAAATTGTAAAGAATTTAACCTTCACTTTGAACAATAATGATAAATTAGCAATTATTGGTGAAGAGGGTAATGGTAAATCCACTCTTTTAAAATACGTTTATGATAAAAATTTAATAGAGAGCTATTGTTATTATAGTGGAACTACGGATATTTCTAAAGAACACATTGGTTATTTAGAACAATCCTTAAATATCTCCTGGTCTTCCTATGGGGCTTTAGATTATATGATTACGCCTAATGTAGGAGAATATCCCGAGTATGAACTTTATAATAAGATATATCAAATTGAGACGTTATTTAAAACCTATAATTTAAATCTTAGCATATTAACCGAAAATCAAATCATACAAACCTTATCTGGTGGTGAAAAAATTAAGCTACAACTGATAAAGCTTTTAATTCGTGAACCAGATCTCATCTTATTAGATGAGCCGACTAATGATATCGATTTAGATACTATTCTACTTTTAGAGAGCTTCATAAAATCAACCTCTACTCCTATCATCTTTGTTAGCCATGATGAAGAATTATTATCTCATACTGCAAATATCATCTTACATTTAGAACAAATCAAAAGAAAAACGGAAATGAAATTTACCTATTTAAAAACAGATTATTCTTCTTATATTGATTTGAGAACAAGATCACTTATTCAGCAAAATAAGGATGCATATCGAACAAGAAAGGAAAAGGAAGAAAAAAGACAAAACCTAATGCATCAGCATCTTCTCGTTGAAAACGACTTAGATAGAGCTGTTAGACAACCTGGATGGGGTAGTGTTCTTGCCAAGAAAATGAAAAACGTAAAAGCAATGGAAAAAAAGCTAGAGAAAATGCCTGTTGTAGATTATGCTCAGCCTGAAGAGGCAATTAATGTCTTCTTTAATCCTGATGTGAAATTTCCCAATGGTAAAATTTTAGTTGAATTCAAGGACTTGACTTTATCCGTTGAAGATAGAGTTCTCTTCTCTTCTATAAGTCTTAAGCTTGTAGGTCCTAAGCATATTTGCTTTATAGGTAAAAATGGCTGTGGTAAAACAACATTAATGCGTCATATCTATCAAGAACTTAAAAACAGAACAGATATCAAATTAGGATATATGCCTCAAAGCTATGAGGACGAATTGAACTTAGAGCTTACACCTGTAGAGTATTTACAAACCTTTATGGGGTATGATAAAGAAATTAAGGGTCGAATTATGTCTTGTTTAGCAGCAATGAATTTTCAAGCCTTTGAAATGGAGAATAAAATACTAGATCTTTCTGGTGGACAAAAGGCTAAGTTATTTTTAATTAAAATGATTCTATTAGAATATAATGTTCTATTACTAGATGAGCCTACAAGAAATTTATCTCCATTATCTAACCCTGTAATTAGAAGCATCCTTAAGAACTATAAAGGAGCTATTATCGCAGTTTCACATGATAGAAAATTTCTTAGTGAAGTTGCAGAAGAAATATATGAGCTAAATGAAGCTGGTATTCATTTAAAAACTGAATTTATTTAAAACAAAAAAGCCCCAAACCGAGAAATTTTGGGACTTTTTCATTATTTTTATACAATTTCCAATATGCAAAATTAACGCTTTGAGAATTGTGGAGCACGTCTTGCTTTCTTTAAACCATACTTCTTACGCTCTTTACAACGTGAATCACGTGTAATTAAGCCTGCAGGTTTTAAGATGGCACGATACTCTGGATTAACTTCCATTAATGCACGAGCGATACCTAAACGGATAGCTCCTGCTTGACCTGTTAAACCTCCACCATAAACGTTAACTAAAACATCAAACTTATTAGTTGTTTCTGTAGCCTCAAGTGGTTGTAGTACATCTAGACGAATTGCTGCTGAAGGAATATATTCCTCAAATGAACGACCATTTACAGTAATTGTTCCTTTGCCTGAGCGTAAATATACTCTAGCAACTGAACTTTTACGACGACCTGTTCCATGATATTGAACTAAATTCTTTGCCATTAACCTTTTCCTCCTATTAAGCCTTTACTACGAATTCTACTGGTTTTTGTGCAGCATGTGGATGTGTTGCTGAAGCATACACATACAATTGCTTTCTCATTTGATCTCCTAACTTAGTATGTGGAAGCATACCATAGATTGCATGCTCTACCATTCTAGTAGGATACTTTGCCATCACAGTCTCAGCAGTAAGTGTTCTTAAACCACCATTGTACTCAGAGTGATTGTGATAAAGCTTATCTTGCCACTTATGGCCAGTTAATACGACTTTGTCAGCGTTAATTACGATGACATTATCTCCGCAGTTTACATGTGGAGTATAAATTGGTTTATGCTTTCCTCTTAATAGAGAAGCTACTACAGTTGCTAAACGTCCTAATGTTAAACCAGCTGCATCTACAACATACCAATCATGTTGTACAGTTTGATTGTTTGCCATGAATGTATTATTCATTGTTTGTTCCTCCTAAATTATATTCATAATATAGGGCAATCGTGGATAATTGCTTTAAAAATGTACCAATCAATATTTTATAAAATTTCGCTATTTTTGTCAAGCATTTTTTATAGTTTCAAAGTTCACGCAACATACAATTAAAAATGCTATCTTTTTCAAAAAAAATTAATATAAAAAAGCAAATACTCTCCTAATCTATTAGGATGATATTTGCCATTTTCTAAAATGTAATATATCTTGTGTTAGAATTTCAAATTATCTTGTATGCATAAGTGTAGTTATAGCTATTACATAAATAATAACAGAAATAACACTTATAACAGCACCTACAATCACAGAAATTAAAGCACCCTTTCCAGCAGACTTTGCACGTCTAGGATAGGTCTCATTCCATAAAACAAATAAAATTAAACCTGCAAGTGGAACAAAATATCCTAATACTGCATATAAAAGTGTTGATTCATTTGGGTCTTCTAAAACTTTATTTTTAGGAGATGCCACACTACATCCACACTTCACACATACAACAGCTTCATCGTTTAATTGTTCCCCACAATGACTACAATATTTCATAATAAACCTCCACGCATTCTTATTTTAATATTATTATACAGCATAGTATACTTAATAGTCAAGAAACCGCCTGAGCTTAAGTATAAGGATCCTAGCCATCTCTTGCAATTAATAATTATACTTTTTGCTCTGATTTTTCAATGATTCTTACAAAAATAGAGAAAAACTCTAAAAATAACAACACAAATACAAACACCATATAGGTAATAGAGTAGGGATCCTTAGCTAAAGCAACCTCTTCTACTTCAAATAAATTGCCAATATGAATCATTAAAAGTATCACACAACAAGAGATTACTCTTATAAAATACATCACAATCCAAATGATTTTAACCTCTTTGCCTTTATCAATTATAATAAATCCTCTTTTTTTATTGATAACGTGAAATACAACATGATAAATAAATACAATTCCTAGATGAACTAAAAATGAAATAATAAAGTAATAAAGATTACGCACATATATGAATTGAGCTAAAGTCAGAATTGTTAGCAAAAATGTTATACAGGATAATATGATATTACATATACGATGTATTTTTCTTAAAGCTTCATTTGTCATACTTTGTTATACTGTATTCCTTATAATTTATTTTCTCTTCTTCTGTAAGCTCTTTAACTTCAAAGTAATCATACTTCAATTTCAAATCTACCTTAAGCTTAGCCTTTTCCACTTTGACTGTACTAGATAGATACTTTTCAACATATTCATTTTCTAAAATCATAGAAATAATGTCGTTAGCTTCAAACTCTAATCGAATAGGAAGAAGATTTACACAAGAAATTTCCATCTCAATAGTTAGCTTCAAATCTGTATCTAATTCTTTAAATATTTGATTTGCAGGAACCTGCAAGCGTAAAGTAAAGGAATCCTTTGTAGTTTTACTAATTGTGATGTTGTAAGAATCAATCACTTCATTGTATTCAGGTATAAAATCCAAAGGATTGTAATACTTCATCAAATCTATAGATGAGGAGATTATCGTTTTATACTGACTTGTTATCTCTTGAATGTTGATTTTATTCTTTAAAGAAAGACGATTGCTTCCTTCTTCTAGATTCCCCTTTACAAACATAAAAGCATCATCATTAACAAAACCTACAGAAAGCTTATTTTTAGTATTTAATGATAAGCTATCAGAATCTGTATTTGTAAAGCCATCTAATATTACATTTCCACTCATTCTATATTTCTTTAAATTCGCAATAGCATCTAAATTAAGCGTATATCCTAAATCTATAGTCCTTACCTCTTGATTAGTAATCACAACCTTACCTTCAAGTTCAGTTATCAAATCAATAGAAACTCCATTAAATTTAGAATTTATCTTGACCTTATTTAATTTGTCAAATATCTCCTTCACTTCATCCAGATGATCTGTTTTAGTGATTTGGTAGCTTACCTCTTCTTGATTTTCATCTATAAAGATAATTTCTGCAGGTGTCTCTTTAGGAGCACAACTACAAAATAAACAAAATATCAGCAAGAAGGGTAGTAATATTTTTTTCATAATTACTCCTTATTTCTTATGGCAACCTCTAACTGGTTGAATGGTATTACAATACCATTTTCATCAAAGGCTTTTTTAATTTCAACTAATAAATAATTTTGAATGGTCCAATAATCCTTATTATTACACCA
>CAMWJY010000059.1 GCA_947174685.1 uncultured Mollicutes bacterium
CATATCTTACTTTGCTTGGCAAACTGTATAAAGGAAGTTTCATAGTTTTTTCTTGTTTTAAAGAAATCGATATGATCATAATTCACATTTAAAATTAAAGAGATATAGGGATGATAATTTAAAAATGTATTTCTATATTCACAGGATTCTAGTATAAAGTAGTCCTCAGTTCCATAAGAATAGGAGCCATCTCCAATTAAACTGGTTGAATAAGGAAGTAAGGTGGAAATCATTTTGGTAGTTGTGGTTTTTCCTGATGTTCCACTAATGGAAATCCATCTTTTGTCTTTAAAGTGATCATTCAAAAATTCAGGATAGGTCATATATCTATATCCCATATTTTGAATGTATTCTGTTACACTATGCTTTAGAAAGGCATTTCCAATAATATAAAAATAGCAATTCTTTAATTTCATATTAGAAAAACTTTCTATGCGAATAGGGTATTTAGAATTCATTGTATAAAAATCTTCTTCTACATCTACTCCTCTTACTATATGTCCTTGTTTAGAAAGGATTTTTGCAAGAGCACTTAAGGCAGAGCCTTTAATTCCAACCAAATAAAAAAGCATAGTATCACCTATTAATACTATGCTTATAATAGCGAAATTATTAACAATTATATTATTCTATTGGTCTTTTTGATTTGGCAACACGCTATTTATCCACGTTTGAACACTAGATTGTGAAGCAGTTGCTAAAAATCTTATTCCGTTTAACCATGTTGCTTCTGTAGTAAGATTTTCAAGATAAGTGGCACTTGAGCCAATACCGCTAGATGCAGCAGTACAAAAAGGGATAATTGTCTTACCAGATAAATCATATTGTTCTAGGAATGTATATATTACTTTTGGTGCTTTACCATGCCAAATAGGATATCCGATAAATATGACATCATATTGGTCAATATCTTCTACCCTTCCAACAATTTCAGGACGACAAGCATCATCTCTATTTTCTTGACTCGTTCTTGAACTAGAATCTCCATAATTCAAATCAGCAGATGTATAAGGAACCACAGGTATAATTTCAAACATATCTGCATCAAGATAGCTTTGGATATAATTGGCTATTGTCTTTGTGGTATTTGTTGCAGAAAAATATACAACTAGAATTTTCGGTTCCTCTGTAGGCTGTTCAGGCTCAGTTGGTTTTTCCTTAGCAAAAGTTATTTGCGTTTTATCACTTATTGCTGATAATTTTTCTATATCTTCACTTGTAATCTTTCCAAAAGGAGCAAGCCCTAAGGATTCGCTAAATGCTTTATAGAATATGGCTATATTTCCCCACGGAGCATATATTGTCATATCTCCTTCATCAGGAGTAAATGATTTTGGTGCATCGCTTGTATCAAGAGGTAAACTTTCACTTGGAAGATATGCAATTTTTTCTGTATCGTTGTAATCAGAAAATTCTAGAGTTAATGGTAGGCGTGAAACTAAATCACGCGAAGTTGCATTGTCATATAGCTTTGCTGTGATTATCTCATTTCCAAAAGACAGATATATTTCGCACAAGATTTCAGGCTCACTTGGCGGAACTAAACTGCTTGTACATATAACCTCTACATTACGATTACCATAGTTCCACATAGTTGAACTTTTTTCAATTCGTTCCCATTCTGCTTGTGTGCCTGCATATTTAATCTTTGTAATTGTGCTGTCAGCTATAAAATAGTTTCCAATTTTTTCTACTGACATAGGAATATCAAGCTCAGTTATACCATTCGCTCTACGGAAAGCTCCCACTTCTATAATCTTCACACTACTTGGTATTGTAGAATTATTAACTCCACGTATTAAGGTTTGGGTTGCAGTTTCAATAAGATGTCCATTCTCACTACGATATTTCGTATTACCTTCATCTACTATAAAACTTTTAAGTGAGGAACAATTGTTGAATGCTGCATCTCCTATATGAGTTACACCTTTAGGAATCGTCATCTGTTTAAGTGAGGAACAAGCTGAAAATGCATTGTTACCAATTGTTGTTAAGCTACTATCTCTTCCAAGTTTCACTTCAACTAATTCTCTACATCCATAGAATGTATTCTGTCCAATTTCAATGATTGAATCAGGGATAGTAATAGAGGTTATTGCTTTTTGTGCAAATGCTCCTGTACCGTGATGGCCTTGGATTTTGGTTACAGATAGTCCTTCATAGGTTGAAGGAATAACAACGATGGTTTCTTCACCAACACCTGTAACTGTATAAGCATTTCCTTCCTTTTCAAAGGTAAGACTCACAGTACTTTCTGGTAATTTTGTTTCTTCTTGCCAGCCAGCATATAATGTAATATCTTCTGTTACTCTATCTGTACTAAAATTCCACTCAGTATCATCTTGTTTAAACCAACCAATAAAATAGTATCCCTCATATATTGGAGTTTGAGGACGTATAATCGGATTGCCTTCTCGAATTTTTTGACTTTCAATTTCACTTCCACCACGACTATCAAATGTCACTTCATAATAAATTGTCGTATCATTATTATCATCATTTCCATGATCATTGTCTGGAATGTCTTTACAGCCTGTAAGTAAAAATAGCATACTTACTACACAGACAATAAGAATATAAAATAAATTCTTTTTCATACTAATCTCCTAAATCTTTAAAATTTTTATTATGCTATTATAGCCTCAAGCTATAGTGTTCTAGCTGTTACTTCAATACTTGAATTCAGTGCTTCTAAAACTCTGTAATCTGATGTGATTTCACCTATCTTGATAATATCCATGCCTAAAGTTTGTTCTTCTTTATCAAACCATATCGCAAATGTATTATTGGCAGGACAATAAGAAATTTCGCCCTTTGTAAACTGACGTTTTCTTTCACCTTCTGCACTAATGCTTCCATTTATAGCACCATAGTATTCTCTATCAGCATAACGAGAAAGCTGCATTGTTTGGGGTAATAGCTTTAAAAATTCTTTTGCTACAGCTGTATCATTTAAATATGCTTGTAAAATGACATCCCCTATCACAAGCTCAATTGCCACTTTAGAGGTGACATTTTTTATACCAATTTTTTCTAGCCATTCATTTATAGAATTTTCAGCAGATGATGTTTGTGTTCCTAGACTTGCAAACCCCTCTAATGTATTTGCTTTACTTAAGCTTTTGATTGTTGAATAACTACTTCCAGCTCCATATCCATCATGAGAACAAAAGGGAATAACTGTTTTATTAGAAATATCATTTTCTTCTAGAAAAGTACGAATCGCTCGAGGAACATTTGTAGCCCATACAGGATAGCCAATAAACACCTGATCATACTGGTCTAAGTTTTCCACCTTTTTTTCTAATTTAGGATTTATAGTTTCACTGTGATTTTCATCAACCACTGCCTGAAAATCATTTGGATATTTTTTAATCGTATGAATAGAAAATATATCTCCATCAGTATATTTTTGAATATAGTAGGCTAATCTTGTTACATCTCCAGGTAAAGACATACTCGCAGAGGCTTCAGCATCTACTTCATTTACCATATTTTCTGCCAAGGAAAAATAGGCAATAAGTACCTTTTTATTTGAAGATATAGGTGTCTCTTGCTTCGGGTTTTCTTCATTTTCTATAGGAGTATTCTCCTCTGTTGGTTTTTCCTCTTCTAGGGTGCTCTTGCAAGAAGATAATCCTAAAAAAGAAAGTATTACAATACAAAATAAAATAAGTTTTTTCATTATATTCCTCCTTATCTAAGAGTATTTTAAAATCGATTTGAATCTAGTGTTTTGATAATACGGGCAGGATTACCTGCAACAACTGTGTTTGCTAAAACATCATGTGTAACAACACTCCCAGCACCAACTATTGCATTTTCTCCTATTGTTACTCCTGGTAAGATTGTAGCACCTGCTCCTATCCAAGCATTCTTCTTAATATGAATATCTTTTACAGTTAAAACGGATCTTTCGTAAAAATCATGATTATTTGTAATTAAGGAAACATTCATCGCAATTTGAACGTTATCTTCAATGAAAATATTTCCTGCTGACATACACTTAAAATAAGGATTGATAGATACATTATTTCCGATATGAATATTTTCAACAAGATTAATATAAAGAGGTGTAAGAATATAACAATTATCCCCTAACCCACCAGTAAAAAAATCTTTTATCAATTGATTATATTTTTCTGTGAATGGTATCGTATGATTTAACTCAAATAGCTTATCAGAGGTTCTCTTTGACTGTTCAAATCTTTCTTTTCCAATTTCCCTTAAATCAATTCTAGTTTCTAACATTATAGCTCATTTCCCTCTATTCTTTTAATGATTTTTGCTGGATTCCCAGCAACAACTGTATTTGAAGGAACATCTTTGGTCACGACAGCTCCTGCTGCAACTATTGCATTGTCCCCTATTGTTACTCCTGGTAGGATTGTTGCTGCAATACCTATCCATACCCGATTTCCAATTTTGATAGGTTTTGCTATCGTAGTACTTCGTTCATAGGGATTCATAATATGATTCAGTGTGATAAGATTTACCTTAGGAGCAATAAACACATCATCTCCAATTGTAATTCCTCCACGATCAAAGAATGTGCATCCCTGCTGTATCCATACACGTTTTCCTATTACCACGTTCTTTCCATAATCAATATAAAATGGTGGTAATATCGTTGTTGTTTCATCAATTTCTTTTCCAAATATCTGATTCAATGAATTATGATTATTTTCATCAAAAGGAGACTGTTGATTGAATTGATAGGCAAGATGCATCGTTTCTCTAATGGTACTTCTAATTTTGTAATATTCTGGATCAGTAGTTCTTATCTCATCACCAGCTAATTCTCTTTGTAAAATATCTTTCATATTAATACTTTAGTCCTTCAATCCAAGAAGCTACTGTGCTTTGGTTTGCAGTTGAAGAAAAACGTGTTCCATTTAACCAAGTAGCAGACTTTGTTAATTTTTCCAAATAAGTAGCGCTTGATCCTATACTACTACTTCCAGAGGTACAAAAAGGTATAATAGTCTTTCCTGAAAAATCATAAGCCTCAAAGAAGGTATAAACTGGCTTTGGTGCTTTACCAAACCAAATTGGATAGCCTATATATACAACATCATACTGTTCCATATTCTCCACTGTTCCTTTAATCTCAGGACGGATAGAATCATCTTTGTTTTCTAAGCTTGTTCTGGAATTAGAATTGTTATAATTCAAATCAGCTGATGTATAAGAAACTGCAGGTATAATCTCAAATAGCACTCCATCCACTTCTTCGTTAATTAACTCTGCAATATGCTTGGTGGTATTAGTTGCAGAAAAATAAGCTACTAAAATTCTATGCTCATTAGTTTCATTTGGCTTTTCATTAGACCCATTTGAATTATTATTTTCACTTCCAGATTCAACAGGATCCTCTGTTTTACCACAAGATATAAGGGATATAGCAAAGAAAAGTGTAACTACTAATAAAAGTAAATTTTTAAAATGTTTCATAAATGTCCTCCAATGTATAAAAAATGTAAGTGTCTACCTTTACACTTACATTATAGTCATTTTTATTCAATATGTCTAATACCTATTTTCTATACCTTCTTATGCTCTATAGACATACGAATGTGATTTTGAAATTTTGTTACTGCAATGCCTGTTGGCTGATGCTTTTTCCAAGCTATTACAGAAGTTGAAATCAAATCTGGATATAGTCTTTTTACAAGAACTTTGTTGTTGCCATACATCGTAACAGAGCCTTCAACAGCAAGAGCGTAGCCAAGGCCTTGTTCCACCATCAAGGCTGCGTTATTGATGAGATTGTTTGAAGAAAACACATTTTTTTCATTAAAGAAAGATCCAAACCAACTTGCAAGCTCGGATTTGATACGATTTCGACTTGGCAAGATTAAAGGCTTATCGGAAAGATCTTCTGGCGTTATGCTTTCTTTTTCTGCAAGGAAAGAATCCTTAGGAATCACAACC
>CAMWJY010000060.1 GCA_947174685.1 uncultured Mollicutes bacterium
ATTTAGAATGAATCCTTAACCTCTTATAGAATAGTTAATTATTTTTCTACCTTCTTCATAAGGTCATCTCTAAGCTTATAAATTTTATCCTTGCTTAAAGACAAATGCTCAAATGTAGTCTGCACCTTGCTTTCACTAGATAAAGAGTATTTTTTACCAATCAAGGAAGCATCCTCTACTGATTCATCATAGATTCCACTTGTTTTTTTGCACATTACATTTTTTTGACTTAACTTTGAAACTATAAAATAATCATTAGAACTAGAAGGATATTCCTTTTCAACAATTACTTCATAAAGGCTTCCATTCTCTTACAATCTTTTCACATCTTGGACATAAGCCGTTCTCATTCACATTAGGAACAATCATCCAGCAGCGTTCACAAGTAGGACCTTCAGCCTTTTCTACTTTAACACTAAATGTATCTCCATCCTTTAGTTCTAATTGAGATACTATTAAGATTTGAGCTAAATCTGAATCAAGACTATCTATTAGCTTCTTAGCTTGTTCATCTAAGGTTAAGGTTAGCTTTGCATTAAAGCTTTTTCCTATTACCTTTGCAGCACGAGCATCTTCTAAAGCCTTTAGGATATCATCACGATATTTCATAAATGAATCAAATGCTTCTTCTAACTTTTCATCTACAGCCTTAGCATTTGGCATATCAGTCAAATAAATATCTTCTGCTGTTTTACTTGGTAGTAAATCATATGCCTCACTCATAGTATGTGGAAGAATTGGAGATAAAAGCTTCATTAATGCATCAAGTATTTCATAGAATACTGTTTGACAAGAAAGTCTTTTTTTGCTGGTTGGAGCTTCAATATATAGAATATCCTTTGTGAAATCTAAATAGAATGCAGAAAGTGTATTGGCAATATAGCTATTGGTTGCACGATATACTTCCCCAAAATCAAAATTGTCATAATGCTTCTTTATTTCAGAAATAAATCTTTGAAGCTTGATATGCATATACTTATCTACATTTGTAAGCTCATCATAGCTAAGTGAATTCTTTGGATCAAAATCAGAGGTATTGGCCAATAAGAAACGTAGAGTATTTCTAATTTTACGATAGGATTCAGATACTTGTTTTAGAATATCCTTAGACAATGGCATATCCGCACGATATTCAATTGAGGCTACCCAAAGTCTTAAAATATCCGCACCATATTCGTTACAAGCCTTAATTGGATCTACAGTATTTCCTAGAGATTTACTCATCTTTACTCCAGTACCATCAAGAGTAAATCCATGAGATACAACCGTTTTAAATGGAGCCATACCTGTAGTTGCAACGCCTGTAATAACAGAGGCATTGAACCAACCACGATATTGGTCAGAGCCCTCTAAATATAAATCTGCAGGGTAAGATAAGCCTCTTCTATTTAATAGCATATAAGAAGAGCCACTATCAAACCATACATCCATAATATCCTTTTCTTTTGTAAATACTCCATTCGGACTACCTGGATGAGTATATCCTTCTGGAAGTAATTCCTTTGCTTCCTTTTGGAACCAAATATTAGAACCATATTCTCCAAATAAATCCGCAATATGAGCAAATACCTTTTGATCTAAGACAGGCTCACCATTTTCTGCATAGAAAATTGGAATAGGTACACCCCAAGCTCTTTGTCTTGAAATACACCAATCGTGACGATCCTTAATCATATTTGAAATACGTACATCGCCCCATTTTGGATTCCATGTTGTTTTAGAAATTGCATCTAAAATATCATCCTTTATTGGATCTATAGAAGCAAACCATTGTGGCGTTGCTCTAAAAATTACAGGCTTATGAGTTCTCCAGTCATGAGGATAGCTATGGCAAATCTTGACTGTTTTTAATAAACACCCACAAGTCTCCATATCCTCAATCACCTTCATATTACAGTCTTGATAGAACATTCCCTCATATTGACCAGCTTCTTTTGTCATAAATCCACGATAGTCCACTGGACATAAAATATCAAGACCATAGTTCTTACCAACTAAATAGTCATCCTCACCATGTCCAGGAGCGATATGAACTAATCCAGTACCATCAGAGGTGGATACATAATCTCCTAAAATACATGGAGATACACGATCATAAAGAGGATGCTTATATTTTAAGCCCTCTAAATCTCTTCCCTTATAATGCTTTAATACTTCTACTGAGCCTAACTCCAATAATTCCTTTAGCTTATCTAAAAGCTCAAGTCCAAAGATAAATGTTCCTTTATCTGTTTTAGCTAATACATAATCAATCATAGGTCCTGCACATACAGCTAAGTTGGCAGGAAGTGTCCAAGGTGTAGTTGTCCATACTAAGAAAGATGCCCCCTCTAATTCCTTGTTTTCCACGATAGGAAGACTAAAGTAAATAGAAAAGTCCTCTTTATCTTGATATTCTATTTCAGCCTCTGCTAAAGCAGATTCACTAGAATAAGACCAATATACAGGCTTTAATCCCTTATAGATTAAACCACGCTCTGCCATCTTTGCGAAAATTAAAATTTGATCCTTTTCATAATCCTTCTGCAAAGTGATATAAGGATGATCAAAATCTCCTAATACACCTAATCTTAAAAAGCCTGTCTTTTGGCGTTCTACCTGCTTATAAGCATATTCCTCACATAGCTTTCTAAAATCTGCAGTACTCATTTCCTTACGCTTTACACCAGATTTTTGAAGTTGATTTTCAATAGGTAATCCATGTGTATCCCAGCCTGGAATATAAACAGATTTAAATCCATTCATATTTTTATAACGCACAACAAAATCCTTTAATATTTTATTTAAAGCATGCCCTAAATGAATATCTCCATTTGCATATGGAGGCCCATCATGTAGAGTATATTCTCTCTTGTTTGCATTTTTCTTTAATACCTCCTCATATAGGTGCATATCATGCCACTTCTTTTGAATGCTTGGTTCCTTAACATTTAAGTTTCCTCTCATTTCAAAATCCGTTTTGCCCATAAATAATGTGTCTTTGTAATCCATTTTAAAACCCCTCCTAAATAATAAAAAAAAGCGTCCTAATCAAAGGACGCAATATGACGTGGTACCACCTTTGTTCAAGAAATAAAATTTTATTTCAAGCACTCATTTCTCTTTAACGCAGAGCCAATGCGAATACACTTTGCATGTATCATCTCCATTAGTGATTCGAAATATTTGCTTCTCCTATTTTTCACCAACCAATAGGTCTCTTAATACCACAATATATTTCCGTCTAACATCTTCAATTTATTAATATAATACAACAAAATGAAATAAATGTAAAGTAAATGTTTCGAACAAAATCACTTTAAAATAACAATTTTATATTTGGACTTCCTTCTTGCCAGAATAAATAAGAAAAGAGACTATAATATTGATAGTCTCTTATCTATTCATTTTTTAATAACGATATCTGTCTTTTCTCTTCTTATTAAATATACTTACTAATATCAATAAAATAATTAAAATAAGAATAATCACACCAAGTAGTATAAATATCCACATAGGAATTGCTCTTACTGGTATTTCAGAGAAATAAACAACAATTTCAACATCATCATCAATATTTTTTATTGTGATTTGATTATTTACAACTTCTGTTTGTTCACCATCAACAAAGACAATACCAAGACTCCACCCCTCTTCAGGTGTAATTGTAACAACACAACTATCAGCATAAAACAACTGATTCAAATTTTTGTTGCCTACAACTGTACCTTCTCCGTGAATAGTTGAATGAACTGAGTAAATAATCTGCTCAAAAATGACATTTACCGTATGACTTGAAATTAATGTAGGGAATGTATAATTATCTACACTGCCCACAGTTAAACCATCGATTAAAATTTCCTTGACCTTATTTCCTGGATCAGGTGTAAAGACTAAGGTTAATGGCGTATAAATCACATATTCATTTGACTCTGGAACAACACCATTTCCTTCATGTGTAATGTCAATTCTTACCAATTGAGTGAAGTCAACTTGAATAAGATAATTCCTTTGAATATTCTCAATCGATAATTCTGTCACAGAATCCGTTACTTCATTATTAATCCAAATTTTTGGGATATAATTTGCATCTGGTGTAATCGTAAAATCAATCGTGCTTCCATAAGCTACATTAATTACATCATTCGGAACCATAGGTCCTTCTTCTGTAGAATATGTAATCGTACCATGTGGTCCAAAGGATACAATCATACTAAATAATATCGCTGAAAATTGAACTTCTATCGTATGATCCTCTGTTATGGCTGCAAAATAATAGCCCGTTATTTCATTACCAACACTATTTCCATCTACAATGATATCTGAAATATAGTAGCCTTCATCTGGTTCAAATCTACATGCCAAATTAGAATCATGAGCATATTCTTTTTCTCCTTCAGGAGTTACAGTACCATGGCCGTTTGAAGTGACAGTAATTGTATGGAATAATTCCTCAAATTCAACTCGGATAGTATGATTTGCTTGAATATCTTCCAATCTGTAAGTAGAAATTGAACCCAAAGATTCCTCATCCACCTTAACATCCTTAACTCCATTTCCTCTATCAGGAAGGAATGAGAATGTTTGTTCATCGCCATAGTTTACAACAATGGATGAAGAAGATGGATTAATTGAACCATTACCAATCTGCTCAATCGTCAACGTATATCGAATTTGTTCAAAAACAATGCGAATATGATGATTTTGAGTCACGTTTGCTAATTCAATAACATTCGCAACAGAAATTCCATTTTCATCAAGTTCTATCAATTGAATTCTTTGACCATAATCAGGGGTTATATGAATAACAAGATCCGTACCATAATCAACTACCAAATTGTCAGCTATATCTACGTTTCCTTGTCCTTCAATGTCAACATCAATATTATAAACTAACTTCTCAAATTCTACTGAAATTGTGTGATTTGCAACAATATGCTCAAACACATATTCTTCTACAATCTGTGTAACACGTCCATCAATTTCTAGTCTGCTAATATAATACCCTTGTTCTGGTGTAATTACAAATGTTTGATTTGTACCATATGGAACAGTTAGAGATTCATTTGGATTCATACTTCCATTTCCAGAGATTTGAACATCAATATTAAAGAAGATTTGTTCAAATTCAACTACAACGTCTTGATTTTCTTGAATATTTAAGAAAGTATATCCACTTAATGCTCCAACACTAATTCCATTAATTTTTACATCTGCAATAACAAATCCTTCATCTGGAGTAAATGTCATTGTTCGATCAGAGCCATAAGGTACAGTTAAATCACCATCAGCTTCAATTCTACCATGCTCTGGAGTATTATGAGTAATTGTGTACGTATATTGCTCAAATTCAATATGCAAAGAATGATCATTTACAACACGTTCAAAAATATAGCTTGAAATTTGTCCTAAATCTTGTCTATTATCTAAGCGAACATTTTTCACATAATATCCCGTGTCAGGAATAAAGGTAAAGAATTTATCAGCACCGTACATAACTACAGCATTTCCTAGTGGATTAACGGTACCACCCTCTGTAGAGGTAACAACTATTCTAAAATATTCTTGTTCTACTTCAACTTGAATAGTATGAGGTTCCTTGATATCTTCTAATGTATAGCTAGGAATAGGACCTAAGCTTACATCATCAACTATAACATTAACCAAATTATAACCAGTTCTAGGAAGGATAGTTATCTCCTTTGTTGAACCATAAGGAAGCTCAACTATATCCTCAAATGCAGGTAAACCATTTTCTATCATTGTAGTTGTGACAGTATATAATAAT
>CAMWJY010000061.1 GCA_947174685.1 uncultured Mollicutes bacterium
TAATTAATTTAATTAAAGGAGAGTAGAGATTATGAAATGTAAATTTTGTAATGCAATTAATGAGGAGGATGCAGTATATTGTATATACTGTGGAAAACCACTAGAGGGTAAAAGTGTTTGCCCAGCCTGTGGAGTAGAGAATGAACTGGATGCGAGGTTTTGCAAGGAATGTGGATCTAAGCTTTTAAAAATCAAGCCTAAAAAAGCTCAAATGGAACCGTCTAGCTCAAAAGAAAAAGGATTAAATATAGCACACCTTGTTTTAAAAATTGTAGCTTTGTGTATGGCAGGGTTTATTATTTTATTTTCTTTTGGAGCTTGCTTTTCACCATTTGCAACCCTTTTGGGAAAAGGACTAGGAATGTTTGATTTTATAAAGGAAATTAAAAAATTTCGTCCAAGACCAGCCGGCACCTATGGAGCAGATTTTTATTTTATTAGCCATATGCTTCCTCACGTCATTGGTTTATGTGGAGTGTGTATTGCGCTTGCGGGCTGTATAGGAGCTATTGTTTATGGCAGTATAAAGGCGATTCTTACAGGGATAAAGAAGCAAATTCCAAATTTGGATAAGGTTGGAATATTTGCCACATGTTCTTTGTTATTAGGAATGTCTCTTGTTGGGTTGTTCTTTTTTTACTCATATTCAACAACTTCTGACAGCTTTAGTACCAGTACAATACGTTCTATGAATTATGGAGCTGTGGTATCTGCTGCAGTCGGGATAAGCATAGCCTGGTTTTTCTTAAATTATAATGCACATTTTGTTTTAGATCTTATCAAAGGAATGTCTAAAAAAGAGATAATTAATCGTGCATTTAAGCTTGGTGAATTAATATTTTTGATTGTAATCTTGTTTAATCTTGGTAGCACCTTTTTAACTTTCGTAAGAATAGAAGAAGGAGTTTCAGGCATAAAAAGTATTTATACCTCAGGAATGTCTGTTGTGGATTTCTTTACTGAAATATCAGGATCTATATATAATAAAACGGATGATTTGAGGTTTGATTTTTCTACTTCCTCAGTGGCAACAGGATATTATATAGCTATGGTAGCTTTTATATTATTCCTTATCATTGTTGTTGCAGGTATAAGTATTATTTATATAAGAATGAGATCTGCCGATAAGCAAAAGGCCTCACCAATTACTGCTATACCATTAGTTGGAATGGCGCTTGTAGAATTAATTATAACACTTGTAGCTATTACAGAATTTTCAAAAACTGGTGGTGTTTTGGAAATGCTTTTAGGTGGTTTTGAAAATTATAAAACCTATGTGGGATCTAGCATTATAGTTTTTGTTATATTCTCTATTTTGTTATTAGATTTAGAGGTGGCTTGGTTTATTATAGATAAGAAATATCAAGATAAAAAGGAGGTAAATGCTTTATGATATGTAGAGTATGTGGGAAAGAAAATCATGAAGATGCAAAGTACTGTACTTCCTGTGGAGCTAAATTAAAAGAAGAAGTTCAAATTTGTCCTTCTTGTGGTACAGACAATGTGATAGAAGCTCAATTTTGTAAGAAGTGTGGCTTTGCTTTAGATTCTAAAAAAATATGTCCTTCCTGCGGTTTAGAGAACAAAAGGGAAGCGAAGTATTGTAAGGCCTGTGGAACTGCATTAAAGAAGACAAATGGAAGAAACATTGGTCGCTTTGTATTTAATATTGTTTCTTTGAGCTTGTGTGGCTTTATTATTCTCTATTGCTTTGCTGCAACCTTTACTGATTTTTTGAGTGTAGGAAATCAAGCAAGTACCTTAATAGGTGTGTTTGATGAATCTAATTTAAATCTATTTAAGGTTATAGAAGGTATTAAAAAAATTAATTCAAATTCAATTGTGAAGGCTTGTGGAGATTATGGAAAAGTTGCCTATTTAATACCAAGTATAATATCATTATTAGGAATTTTAACTGCAATGCTGGGATGTTTTGTTATACTTGTGTTGGCGATTATTCGTTCAATTCTAATGGGAACAAAAAAGAAATTACCAAATTTAGAGCGTTATGCGGTTATGTCCACGGGATTACTCTTTGCAGGATTATTGATTGTGAGTTTAAATAATTTTGGAATGAATATGTCAGATATGACAGGACAGATTGGACACTTAGGCTTTCATTATGGCTCTGTAGTTCTTTCTGCGCTATGTATTGGGATTATTTGGATGTTTGCATGTCATATTGCTGAATTTGTTTTCCGTTGCGTTGAAGGATGTAATCGTTCTGAAATTAAAGATAGAATATTTAAGGCTGTAGAGGGTGCTTTACTGATTGTGCTATTATTTAATTTAGCTGGAAGCTTTGCTAAAATTAGTATAGCAGATGATAGTGCGGAGCTTTCCTTCCGTTTTTCTAGCTTTGTATATTTTAGATATTCTTATGTTATTGCGGGCGTTTATAAAATGAATCATAGGCCTTTCTCAGAAGGAGTGAATCAATCCTTGGTCATGAGTGCTATTCTTATGGTATTCTTACTGATATTTATTGCTCTTTGTCTTCTTTTCTTTATACGCAGATTTACAAAGAAACAAGAAGAAGCACCAAAGGCTAGCTTATGCTGTGGTATTGTCATTATGGTTATAGCGGTAATTTTATTAACTCTTTCTTGTGTGGCTGCACCTATGATATTTAAGGATTCAATGCTATTAGAGCTTTTAGTGGGAAGCTCTACAGAAATTCTTGATTCCATGCATCCTACTGTTTCAGGCAATATTATTGTTTTTGTGGTGTTTGCTGGGGCTTTGTTGGCATTAGAAATCGTATGGAAAATTTTATCTAAAAAGCATATTAGTGAAGCTTCCGTAAATTAATACACAAATTTATAGAACAAATCCTCTGTTTTGGGTTTGTTCTTTTATTTTTGTGATGAAGGGGGGATTCAAGGAGTATACAAGTTATGTTATAGAACTATAGAAATTTTAAGAAAACTATAGTATAATTTGTATGATTATTATATTAGAGATTTTCTTTCTAAAGGGATACTTTATTCTTTTGAGTTTGCGGAAAACATTTAGAAAATCTTATTTAATAGATGAGTGTTTGTGAGGTGTTATTCATGGTAGATAACATATGTGCTTTAGCCACCCCCTATGGAACGGGAGCTATAGCGATTATACGCTGTAGTGGGCCAGAATCTATAAGCTTGGTCAATAAAATATTTAAGGGTTGTGATTTGACCAAAGCCTTATCTCATACGATTCATTATGGTTATATTATGGATCAAAAGGAAATTGTGGATGAGGTTTTATGTAATGTTTTTATTGCTCCTAAATCCTTTGATGGAGAAAACATGGTAGAAATAAACTGTCATGGTGGAGTATTAGTAACTAATAAAATAGTTCAAGTATTGTTAAAGAATGGATTTCGCTTGGCTGAACCAGGAGAATTTTCTAAAAGAGCTTTTTTGAACAAAAGGTTAGATTTAACTCAGGCTGAGGCCATTATGGATATTATTCATGCTGAAAATCATATTGCTTTAAAAGCGGGGCAAAATTCATTAAAACAGTCTACCACAAAATTAATTCATGCCTTTAGAGATAAATTGCTAGATATTTTAGCTAAAATAGAAGTAAATATTGATTATCCAGAATATGAAGATAGTATTACAGTTACTCAGGAATATCTTTTACCTGTTTTAATAGAAATGAGAGAAGATATGAAAGAAATCTTAAAGAATTCTAGTATTTCAAGACTTGCAATTCACGGAATTAAAACAGCTATCGTGGGGAAACCCAATGTTGGAAAATCGAGCTTGTTAAACATGTTGCTAGATGAAAATAAGGCTATAGTTACAGATATACCAGGAACCACAAGAGATTTAGTAGAAGGTTCTTTAACGATAGGTAATTTAACATTGCATCTTATTGATACTGCAGGAATTCATAAAAGTGAAGACATTGTGGAGCAGATTGGAATTGAAAGAAGCTCTATTGCTATTCAACAAGCAGATTTAGTATTAGTTGTAGTAGATGCTTCACAGCCTCTTGAGAAGGAAGATGAAGCTCTTTTAGAGCTAACAGAGGATAAACCTAGAATTCTTGTTGGTAATAAGATAGATAAGGCAAAAACGGTTCATTTAGAAAATATGGTATTTATCTCAGCAAAAGAAAAGCAAGGTATAGAGGCTTTAGCTGAGGCTATTATTAAAGTAACAAATCTAGATCAGATTAATATTGATGAAGGAAAGTTTTTAGCCAATATGCGTCAGATTCATTTGATGGAGCAAGCTGAAGCTGCATTAGAACAAGCATATCAAGCTTGTTTAGAGGGTCTTGATGTAGATTTAATAGAAATAGATATCAAACAAGCCTTTGATGATTTGGGCACCATAACTGGAGAAACCACACCAGAGGAATTAATTACAGCATTGTTTACAAAATTTTGTTTAGGAAAGTAGGTATTTAAATATGAGTACATTAGTTATTGTCGGTTCACAATGGGGAGATGAAGGAAAAGGAAAGGTAACAGATTATTTGGCTCAAGAGGCAGATGTCGTTGTGCGTAGTCAGGGCGGAAATAACGCCGGGCATACTATTCTTTTTGACGGTCAAAAATTTGCATTAAGAAGTATTCCTTCCGGCATTTTCAATCCAAACATTAAGAATATTATGGCCAATGGAATGGTCATTGATCCTAAGCAAGCCCTAGAGGAGCTTCATGGCTTAGAGGAAAGAGGAATCAAAAAATATCAGCTTTTCATTTCTAATCGTGCTCACATTGTTCTTCCTTATCACGCAGCCTTAGATGGAGCCTTTGAACAATTTAAAGGAGATAAAAAGATAGGAACGACAAAGCGAGGTATTGGACCTGCTTATGCAGATAAAGCCAATCGTATAGGAATTCGAATGGGTGAGTTCATAGAACCAGAGGTATTTAAAGAACAGCTTAAAATTACTCTAGAAATAAAAAATATGGAGCTTAGAATGTTAGGCCTAGAAGAGTTTGATTTTGATACTGTATATGCTGAGTATTCTGAATATGCCAAGGAATTAAAGCCTTTTGTTTGTGATACAGCCTTACTTTTAGAAGAAGAAATCGAAAAGAATTCAAAAATTCTTTTTGAGGGAGCTCAGGGAGTTATGCTATGCTTAGATCATGGTACTTATCCTTATGTTACCTCATCTTCCCCTACAGGAGCGTCTGTACCTTTGAATAGTGGTGTTGCCCCTAGATATATTACAGATGTATTAGGAATTTGCAAAGCTTATACCACTCGTGTTGGAGAAGGACCTTTCCCTACAGAGCTAGATGGGGATTTGGCTTCTTATATTCGTGAACGAGGACATGAATATGGAACTGTAACGAAGCGTCCAAGAAGAGTGGGCTATTTAGATTGTGTTGCCTTAAATTATGCTAGAAGAATCTCAGGAATTAATCATTTGGCTTTAATGCTGTTTGATGTTTTAAGCGGATTAGACACTTTAAAAATCTGTTATGCTTACGAGCTAGATGGTAAGAAAATAGAAACTATTCCGGCAACAACTTATGATTATACAAGAGTAAAGCCTTTATACATAGAGCTTCCAGGCTGGAAGGAGGATATTACACATGTAAAATCCTTTGATGAATTGCCTGTTGCTGCTAAGAATTATATTCGCAAAATAGAAGAGCTTACAAAAATAAAAGTATCTTTATTCTCTGTTGGACCAGATCGTAAACAGACAATTTTATTGGAAGAGTTGTTTAAATGATGAAAACAAAATTACTTATATCTGCATGCTTATGCGGAAAAAATACAAAATACAATGGTGG
>CAMWJY010000062.1 GCA_947174685.1 uncultured Mollicutes bacterium
TATAAACTCAAAATAAAAAATGCAAATTTTCTTGACATTATTGAAAAAAACATATATAATATTAAAATGCGATTTGTTGCTTTTTAGAGGGTTTTTGCTCCCTAAAATCATAGATTTTAAGAGAATTTTCATCGCGATATGCGATTTATATACATTTTTCGTGGGGATCACAAAGAAGGTTTTAGAGACTGCCGGATTGCGTTATACGAAAGTCTCAACATTTTAGAAAGGAAAAAGTTTTATGAATTACAAAAATGTAAACTATGGTAAAAAATCTGTAAGACGTAATTATTCAAAGATTCGTACAGAAGTAGAATTACCAGACCTAATTGAGATTCAAACAAAATCCTTTGACTGGTTTGTGAATGCAGGCTTAGAAGAACTATTTAGAGATATTTCTCCTATCACCTCATTCAATGGCGATTTAAAGCTATCCTTTGGGGAACATCATTTTGAAAATCCTAAGTTTTCTATCGTTGATTGTAAGCTTAGAGATGTAAACTATGCTCGTCCACTTAAGGTAAATGTTCGTCTTGAGAATGCACAAACTGGTGAGGTACTAGAACAGGAATTATTCATGGGAGATATTCCATATATGACACCTGTTGGCACATTTATCATTAATGGTGCAGAGCGTGTTATCATTTCTCAGATTGTTCGTTCTTCTGGTGTTTACTACGCTAAAGAGATTGACAAGAAGACGGGAGATACTAAGTACACTGGTACTGTTATTCCTACACGTGGTGCTTGGATTGAGTATGAAATGGGATCAAAGAATGTTTGGTATGGAAAGCTAGACCGTTCTAAGAAGATTCCATTAACTACTGTACTTCGTTCTTATGGTTTATCTACCAATAAACAAATTACAGATTTATTTGGCGATAGCGAGTATATGCAGGCAACATTTGAAAGAGATGTTACTACAAACTCTGAAGAAGCTGCAATTGAGGTATATTCTAAGCTTCGTCAAGGCGAAAAGGTTCCAGTAGAAGGAGCACGTGCTTTAATTGTTCAACGTTTATTTGATGACCGTCGTTATGACCTACAAAAGGTTGGTCGTTTCAAATACAACGTTAAGCTAGATGTTTTACAACGTGCTAAGGGATTAGAGTTAGCTCAAGATGTAATTGCAAAAGAAGATATCTTAGATGAGGAAGGCAATGTTTTATTCAAGGCTGGAACAAAGATTGCTAGCTATGGCGATGTTGTTGCTGGTGATGTATTAGAACATTTAAAGCTTGCTAGAGCTGCATTCCGTGAAAAGATTAATCTAGGGGATACTCTTTGTGAAGACCCTTATAATGAAATTTTAAGAGTTACAGTTGTACGTGCTGATGAATCACATGAAGTTAAGATTATCGGTAATGATCAAAGAGAAACCTCTTTACACATTACTATGTCAGATATCATTGCCACTGCAAGCTACTATTTGAATTTATATCAAAATGTAGGTACTCTTGATGATATTGACCATTTAGGTAATCGTCGTTTAAGATTAATTGGTGAATTGTTAAAGAATCAATTTAGAATTGGGTTTGCTAAGCTAGAAAAGAATATTTTAGACCGTATGTCAACGGTTGAGGTACATGAGGCTACACCTCAAAACCTAATCAACATTAAACCTTTGACATCTTCTCTAAAGGAATTCTTTGGATCTAGCCAGTTATCCCAGTTCATGGACCAAATCAACCCACTTGCTGAAATTACACAAAAGCGTCGTATTTCTGCCTTAGGTACAGGTGGTATTGCCCGTGATCGTGCTGGTGTAGAGGTTCGTGACGTTCACAATTCTCACTATGGTCGTATGTGCCCTATTGAGACTCCTGAAGGTCCATCTATCGGTTTGATTACATCTTTAGCAACTTATGCAAAGGTAAATGAATATGGATTTATTGAAACTCCTTATTTTGTTGTAAAGCATGATAAGGCTGGAAAGAAGTATGTTTCTGATGAAAAGGTATATCTTTCTGCTGATGAAGAGGAAGGCTTAGTAATAGCATCTGCATCTACTAAGCTTGATGCTGAAGGCCATATTATTGAAGAAAAGGTTATTGGTCGTCGTAATGGAGAAACTGAAATGGTTGATCCTGAAGAGGTTGACTATATGGACGTATCTCCTAAGCAGATTGTATCTGTTGCGGCTGCATGCGTTCCATTCCTAGAGCACGACGATGCTACTCGTGCCCTAATGGGTGCAAACATGCAACGTCAGGCTGTTCCTATTATCGACCCTGAAAGCCCAATTGTTGGAACTGGTATGGAATATAAGGCTGCAAAGGATTCTGGTTCAGCTTTAATTGCAACTATGCCTGGTGTGGTTCAATATGTTGATGCAAAGAAAATTATTGTAAAGGAAGATAGTGGTGAATTACATCGCTATGACTTATATCAATTCTTACGTTCTAACTCTGCGACTGCAATTATGCAACGTCCAATTGTAGTTCCGGGAGAAAGAATTGACCGTGGTGATATTATTGCAGATGGTCAATCTATGAAGAATGGCGAGCTTGCTTTAGGACGTAATGTTAGAATTGCCTTCATGACATGGGAAGGATATAACTTTGAGGATGCCGTTATCATGAGCGAAAAGATGGTTTATGATGATGTGTATACTTCAATTCATATCGATGAATTCTCTGTTGAATGTCGTGATACAAAGCTAGGTAAAGAAGAGTTTACCTATGAAATTCCTAATGTTAAGGAAGAAACAAAGAAGAATCTAGATGAACGTGGTATCGTAATTCCTGGTACAGAGGTTAAGGAAGGAGATATCTTAGTTGGTAAGATTACACCTAAGGGAGTAACTGACCCAACTCCAGAAGAAAGATTATTACTTGCTATCTTTGGTGAGAAGAGTAGAGATGTACGTGATACATCCTTACGTGTTCCTCATGGTGGTGGTGGTGTAGTACAATCTATCCAACACTTCTCAAAGGCTAAAGGTGATGATTTAGCTCCTGGTGTAAACGAGGTTGTTCGTATTTATATCGTTCAAAAGCGTAAGATTCAGGTTGGAGATAAAATGGCTGGTCGTCATGGTAACAAGGGTGTTATTTCTAACATCTTACCTTTAGAGGATATGCCATTTACTGCTGATGGTCATCCAATTGACATCATGCTTAACCCACAGGGCGTACCTTCTCGTATGAACATCGGTCAGGTACTTGAATTACATTTAGGTATCGCTGCTAAGAAGCTTGGTATTCAGGTTGCAACACCAGTATTTGATGGTGCTACAATTGAGGATATTGAAGCAATCATGGCTGAGGCTGGAATGAATAAAGATGGTAAAGAGGTTCTATATGATGGTAGAACTGGTGAACCATTTGAAAACAAGATTACAGTAGGTATCATGTACTTTGTTAAGTTAAGTCACATGGTTGATGATAAGCTACATGCTCGTAATGTAGGTCCATATACACTAGTTACACAACAGCCAATGGGTGGTAAGGCTCAAAATGGTGGTCAGCGTTTTGGTGAAATGGAGGTTTGGGCACTTGAAGCATATGGTGCTGCAAACACATTACGTGAAATGCTAACAGTCAAGTCTGATGATTTGGTTGGTAGAGATCGTGTATTTGATGCGATTGTAGATGGAAAGCCTATTCCAGAGTCCTCTATTCCAGAGTCATTCCGTGTATTAACTCGTGAATTACAGGCATTAGGTATTCATGTTGAGTTGATGAATGATAAGGATGAGAATGAAGTAAATCGTTCTATTGTTGATTTAAAAATAAGAGAAACGGTTCGTTAATGGAGGGAAAACAATGAGTACACAATACAAATATATTAAAATTGGTTTAGCCTCTCCAGAAGAAATTTTATCATGGTCACATGGTGAGGTTTTAAAGCACGAAACAATTAACTATCGTACCTTAAAGCCTGAACCAGATGGCTTATTCTGTGAGAAAATTTTTGGTCCTCTGAAGGACTATCAGTGTGCATGCGGTAAATCTAAGAGAAATACTGATAAGGGTAAAATCTGCGAAAAGTGTGGTGTTGAAATCACAGAAGCAAAGGTTCGTAGAGAAAGATTAGGTCATATTCAGCTTGCAAGCCCAGTAGTTCATACTTGGTTTTTAAGAAATAGCACCTCCCCTCTTGCAACACTTTTAGATATCAAAACAAAGGATTTAGAGGAAATTGTTTATCTTGCTTCCTATATCGTTATCTCCGCTGATAAGGATACAGGCTTAGTAAAGAAGCAAATTCTAACTGAAGCAGAATATTCTGTAAAAAGTGAGCAATATCCTTCTAAGTTTAAGGCTTTAACAGGCGCTGAAGCAGTTAAAGTATTATTAAAGGAAATTGATTTAGAAAAGGAAGAGAAGCTTTTAAGAAGAAAGCTTAAGACTTCTTCAAAGCAACGTCGTGACCGTGTAATTAAGAGATTAGAGGTTATTGAATCCTTTTTAAGATCTGATAATAAACCTGAATGGATGATTCTAGAGGTATTACCAGTAATACCACCTGATTTACGTCCAATGGTTCAATTAGAGGGTGGACGTTTTGCAACTACAGATCTAAACGATTTATATCGTCGTATTTTAAATCGTAACAATCGTTTAAAGAAGCAGTTTGAACAAAATGCTCCTCATCTAATTACAAAAAATGAAAAGCGTATGCTTCAAGAAGCAGTAGATGCTTTAATTGATAACTCTAAGCGTGGCAAGAAGGCTGTCGTTGAAAAGAATCATCATTTAAAGAGCTTATCTGATATGCTTCGTGGTAAGCAAGGACGTTTCCGTCAAAATCTACTTGGTAAACGTGTAGATTATTCTGGACGTTCTGTTATCGTTGTTGGTCCATCCTTAAAGATGTATCAATGTGGTATTCCAAAGGAAATGGCTTTAACTCTATTTAAGCCATTCGTATTAAGAGAATTAATTAAGGCTGGAAATAGTATTGCAGTTGCATCTAAGGCTTGTGATAACCAGGATGATAGCGTATGGTCTATCCTTGAAGAGGTTATCCGTGAGCATCCAGTTCTATTAAACCGTGCACCTACACTTCACCGTTTAGGTATTCAAGCATTTGAGCCAGTACTTATTGAAGGTAAGGCAATTCGTCTTCACCCACTAGTATGTACACCATTTAATGCTGACTTCGATGGTGACCAGATGGCAGTCCATGTACCTCTTTCTTTAGAGGCTCAGGCAGAAGCACGTTTATTGATGCTAGCATCAAATAACATTCTAAACCCTAAGGATGGTAAACCAGTAGTTACACCTTCTCAGGATATGATTTTAGGTAACTATTATCTTACTCTTGAAAGAGCTGGAAGACCTAACGAAGGACATTTCTATAAAGACTTCAATGAAGCTTATATGGCTTATAAGAATGGAAATATCACATTACATACACGTATTTTTGTGGATCCTTCTTATTTACCAGAGGAGAAGTTTGCAAAGAATGTTGGTCATGGAAAATACTTATTTACCACTTTAGGTAAGATGATTTTCAACAGCATTCTTCCTGACGAGTTCCCTTATTTAAATGAGCCTACAGAGGATAATCTTTGTATTGCTACACCAAATAAGTATTTCTTAGACCCTAAGAAGCCTGAAAATACTTATGAAGCATTATTAGCTCATGATGAGGTCCCTCCATTTAAGAAGAAGAATATCGCAAGAATTATTGCTGAAGTATTCAAGAGATTCCAAATCACTGAAACCTCAAGAATGCTTGACCGTATCAAGGATTTAGGATTTAAATATTCTACCATTGCTGGTTTAACTATTTCTGCAGCTG
>CAMWJY010000063.1 GCA_947174685.1 uncultured Mollicutes bacterium
TTATTTTGTAAATATACAAAATAAAAATTATAACTATCAATTACCAGCCATAGAGCATAGATAAACAATGTGTCTGTTTCATTTTTTATATAGGAGAATTCTAAGCCATCAAGTATACTTACTTTTCCTCTTTGAATCAGCTTTTCTACATACCTTCGTACATCAGAATAGCTTAAAGCAAATTCCTTTTGAAGCTCAGGAATAGAAAATATTTGTTTAGAGACGATGTATTTTCCTAGTTCTTGATGATTCATTTTGGCATCCCTCCTAAAACTTAAACTTGTGATTGCTTTAAAAATCCCAATCGAATTTCTTATCCTTGTTCACAGTTTTTTTTACATACATATACTTGCTGTTGAGTGGATTAATATCAACGACATACTCCTTATCATCTGCCTGTGGCAATTGATTAAATTCCTTGCATTGATAATAACGCTCAAGCTTAGAATATAGGACATAGCCAGAATTTGCCTCAGTAACGATACATTCTCCTACTTTCAGATTAGCAAGGATGCTCTTAGGCATTAAGGGTATCGTTTCAAGCTGATAGTTTTCCATCTCATCCTTACTACCATTTAATGCAGATAGAGGAGATAATCTTGTAATTTCTCCACATTCCCTACTAAATTCATTTAAGGTTTCTGGATTATTACTTCCTATAAATACATGAAGATTTAAATTATCCCTGATGATTTCAGCAATATCTTTTCCATATACATTATTGAGCTGTGCATAGGATTGTAAAATCAAAATAAACCAGATGTTTCTTCCTGCACAGGCAGAAACAACAGTTTCAAAATCTGTAATTTTAGGGAAATTACCGAATTCATCTAAGATAAAATAAAATGGTACTTCTAGCTTGCCTGATGGCTTTTGATTGGCATATTCTATTAAATAGGTATATGCATTTTGAACAAGAGAACTGATGATCTGGTAATGAGCTTTTAATTCATCCCTATAGGCAATGAAAATAGCAATAGGCTTATCTTCATCAACTAATTCCTTCATATCAAAGCTATTACAGCTTGTAATTAAACGAACTGTACTGGATTTATAAATAGACATTTTTGTATTAAATGTACTTACAATACATTTTCTTGTAGTAGGTGCATTTTCTAAAATACAATTTTTAGCTATAGTTAAGGCTTTAGAATCTGGCTCTCTTGTTGAAAAAAAGCCATTGTCATTATAGGTACTGCTAGTTCCATCATTCATACTATCCATAATGGAAATGGCTGTACTAAAGGAGAATTTATCCTCTGTGATAAGCTCTTTATTCTCATCTGGGTGACTATCCTCAAGCATTGCCCAGATGATGGCAGTAAGCAGGATACGTGCTGAATCCTCCCAGTAAGGATCATTTCCTTTGGTGGTAGATATCGTTATAGCTGCTATTTTATCTATTTCATTCCCTACCTCTTCCATCAATATAGATTTTGTATGCTCTATTGTTTCATCTAAAAGCTCTTGACTTTCATAGATGGTACCTCTAAATTTATTTCTTGGTCCATGATCTGTATCAACTAGCTCTACTTCATCTTCTAAATTATAGGCCTTTTGATAGAGCTTATATATAGGAGTTAGAGGATTCCAATATTCTGAATGCTGATAGTCTCTAAAATTAAATAGCTTAACATTATACCCTTCTTTTCGCAGGGTTTCTGCAGTAGTTTTATAAAGCTCTCCTTTAGGATCTGAAATAATCATTCTTTTCTTTTTCCTTTGTCTAGCGAAGGAGAGTATTGTAGGAATCACATACTCTGATGTCTTTCCAAGACGTGTTGCAGCAATGACTCCTACATGATTTTCTAGCTCTGAATAGGTTTGAACCAGCTTCCCGTCTATATATCGATTGGCCTTAAGAACACCTCTAGGCTCTAGATTAGGCAGGTCGTCATAATATACCGTATTTGGGAATGTAAGAGGAATATCCTCATAATGAATAAGCTTTGTATTTTCATATCCAGTTAATATGCGATTAGTTATTTTCATGAATAATTCCTCCAAATCCATACTTTCTTTTGGTTGATGTCAGCTTCTTTTCTTCTAAATAAGGATGAAGCATTTCCATTGTTAGATGGATTCCTTCATTTTTAATCCTAAATTCCTTTAAAGCCCTATCTAAGATTTTATCTATTGTCTCAATCGGAAAACTACTTAGCTCTGCTAAAGCAGGATCCTCTATTGTTGTTGATGTGATACGATAGGCTTTGCTTTTTTCTTCAAGCATATCCTTAATCACTTCAGTGATTTCAGTAGAGCTGATAGAAGAAATTGAGATAAACTCAACAAAATTTTTTAGCTTACTTCCATTTTCCTTATCACAAATACAAATTGGCAAAATACGACTTAAATCTAAATTTACAGCGGGATGATTTAAATAGAACTTACTTCTACTATCTGTCTTTAAAAAGCTAATGATGTTTTCTAAAACCTCATCATCAATATCTCCCTTTAAAGAGAACAGATAAATATTGTTCTTCCCTTCCTCTGCATATCTAATAAAGACATTGTTCTTTGTAGGCTCAAAATCAATCATTCTTAGACTACTACCATCAATTCGTTCTAAATGGGCCCCTTCTAATAGCTTTGTGATTGTCTTTGCATAAATCTCTAGAGCATACTCAGAATCACTAACTAAAGCAATAGGCTTATAGGCTTTCGTGGTTTTTAAATCACTATTTTTTAAAGCAATTAGAAGATTATGCTGTTCTTCAGGTCGTAAAATAGGCATCTTATGCAGGATTTCTTCATCCACTAAAATATCTTCATCCTTTAGCTTAAGTGGTAAATCACAGGCCTCAGAGATAATTTCTTTATTTTCAGCAAATACAATTTTTTCCTTATCCTTTAGCCGTAATGTACTACTGAAAATAGTTCTTGCATATAAGGGCTCATATAAATCAGGCTTTAATTTACCAGTAGAGAAGGCCTTTTTCACTAGTAGGATTTCTTCATTCTTTTTATTCGTTTCTATTTTATATTCTTTTTGGAGAATTTCAGTTAAGAAACGATAGGGTGTATCGGAAATAGATGCATTTATTTTTTCTAATGTCTTTTTTCTTTTATCCTCATCAAATTGAATTAAGGATAGTCCTGCAAAGGTATCACCCCAATGGGTAGCTTTTTCAAGATACTTAAGCCCACTAGTTTTATTTTGTTCAAAAGCTATACCTGTACACTCTAATGTTCCTAATACACGCATCGCAATAATCGATCCTTGTTTTGCATACTGATGAAGGTTTCTTTCAATCAGTGTCTTTGTCATTTCGTTTGTAGCAAATAAACTATATTGGTTGGCAGTAATAATTGCTTTACCTTTTAAAGAAATCAAGATTTCTTCCTTCTCATCAAATAGATGAGCCTGACCAATCAATTCATTATATTGCTTAATTCTTCTGTATCTTTTATAATCTCCTTCAGTGGTGATTTCTTTAATGATTTCACTTTCTAATAAATCATATAAATCATCATTATTTTTTAAACAGAATACTTCACTTAAGGTCTCAAAGACAGCCTTACTAGGGAAATTTTTTCCTAGTAAGGCATTATATAGGAAGTATTCAAATATAAAAGTTTCTGTTAATATATCAAACATAATTAATCTCCTTTCGCTTTATTTTTACTTGGTATAACTGCATCAATAATTCCATAGCTTAAGGCTTCTTCTGCAGTCATGATATTATCTCTATCTGTATCTCTTTGAATAGTCTTTATAGATCTTCCCGTATTATCTGATAATATTTGATTTAGTCTCTTTCTTGTTCGTTCAATATGCTTAGCTGCAATGATGATATCACTAGCTTGTCCACTGGCACCACCTAGTGGCTGGTGGATTAGGATTTCACAGTTTTCAGTAGCTCTTCTATAGCCTTTAGAGCCCGCAGAAAGTAGGAAGGCTCCCATACTTGCTGCCATACCAATACCTACAGTGATAATTCTAGCCTTAATGAAATTCATCGTATCATAGATAGCAAGTCCTGCAGATACACTTCCTCCAGGTGAATTAATCTGTAGGATGATCTCTTCAGCCCCTTTATCATCTAGATATTGTAGCTGGGCAATAACAAGCTCTGCTAGTCTATCATCAATTGGTCCAAAAATATTGATTGTATTCCTAGCTAAGGAATACTGTCCTGAAAATTCTTCTTGAGGTTTCATTCTTTTTTCTCCTTCCAACTTTCTTCTAATAATTCATAATACTCTTCAAATACCTTTAAAGAGGTAAGCTCATCAGTTTCAACCTTTAGACTTGGAGCTTCTTCTTCCTCATCCACATAGAACACAATTGCTTCGTCCTCTTCTACATCCTTCATAGGATCGATTGGCTTTAATATGCAATAGATTTTATCATTATAAGGTATCACAGCAATCTGTTCAAACTTTAATAATGTCCCTTGCTCATCTATTAAGACAATTGGATCCTTATTCTCTTCATCTAATAAAACATCTAAAATATTCATATTTAATCCCCTTTTTTCTTTACTTCCTAACAAACTTATGAATCACTTCAAGTAAAGGGTTATTTAAGTAAATTTGATCTAAATGGAAGAAGCTTCCCTTAAAAAAGGTATATAATGCACTACTTTCATGCTGAATTGCCACTACAATTTGCATAGCAATTAATGCAACTACAACAAAAGCAGCAACACTTAATAAAGCACCTAAGGATTTGTTGATTACTCTACATACTGCATGATCAGATTCAGCAATATTAGCAATAATCGTAACGATTATTTTTCTTATAGCTGAAACTATAGCAAATAATATTACAGCTACAGTAGCCATCTCAATGCGAATTAATAATAAGAAGTTACAAAACCAATTGGAAGCATTGGTTAATCCATTCACAATAAGACTCATGAAGCTTTCTACAAAGCCAATATGAATCACCATTCCAAATAGGAAATAACAATTCACTATTGAGATTAAAATACCTACAATTCCTTTAGTAATAATTTTCAATCCTTTTCCAAAACCTAATAAAACACCTACTAAAGCAACAACTAAAACAACTAAAATTAAAATGTAATCTGCTAAAATCATATCTCTTCTTCTCCTTTACAGCTATATTATACAATACTCATTCTTAAATACTGTCTTTTTGAAAATGACAAATAAAAAAAGACGTTTATAAACACTTTTTTGTGTCTACAAACATCTTACCGCTTCATATATACTACTCTTTTTATTCTCTAATTAAATTCTTAATCTTTATTATCATTTGATGCAAACCATTCTTATTTGTATTAAAGTGCACAAACCCATTTCTTTTATAAAAATCAACGAGATATTCTTCGCATTCAACACAAATTGCTTGTCCTCCTGTAAATTCAAAACTTTCAATAATTATGCTCACTGCAAAATTCAGTATTTCAACTCCACTAATCTCATTATGAGTATAACAAGCATTTCTTCCCAATTGACCAATTAAGAATGTCGAAAGAACACCCGGAAAATTTTGGAACTCATCATTCTTACTGCTTTTTTTTAAATCCTTATACAATGATTTGCTTACAGAAGTAATATCAACTAAAAAGGAATTAGATACTGAGAAAAATGCCATAATAGCTGATTTAGAAACATTATTACTAGTATTTATTATAAAATAGCTTCTTGCTCTGTTTTCCTTTTCGTATCTTACAGCATTATTTTTAAC
>CAMWJY010000064.1 GCA_947174685.1 uncultured Mollicutes bacterium
TCAATCTTGGCGATCAATTCCTTACCGCCAGTTAAAACGATTCTACCATTAAGCATTATATGTACGAAATATGGTTGGATGTAGTCTAATAGTCTCTCATAATGTGTAATTAAAAGACAACCTAAGTTTTCATCAATCATATTGCTGACATTTTCACCAACAATTCTTAACGCATCTACATCTAATCCAGAGTCAATTTCATCTAAAATTGCAAACTTAGGCTTTAGCATTTTCATCTGAAGAATTTCATTTCTTTTCTTTTCTCCACCTGAAAAGCCTTCATTTAAATATCTGTGAGCTAAATCCTCTGGCATTTTTAATTCTCCACAAGCCTTCTCATAGTTTCTAATAAAGGAAAATAAAGAAACATCCTTACCACTACAAGCCTTCATTGCCGTACGAATAAAATCACTATTGGTAACACCAGGCACCTCTGCAGGATACTGATAAGCTAAAAAGATTCCTTTTCTTGCACGCTCATCTACTGCCATAGGTAATAGACTTTCCTTATCCATTAGCACATCTCCAGAGGTCACCTTAAATTTTGGCTGACCCATAATGACAGAGGACAAAGTAGATTTACCCGTTCCGTTTGGTCCCATAATTGCATGAACCTCACCTGTTTTAATCGTTAGATTCACACCCTTTAATATTTCTTTACCATCTATTCCTGCATATAAATCTTTAATTTCTAAAACATTTGCCATTGTTTTCAACTCCAATTCTATAAAGCATTATGTATTATACCACAAAATTAATCTTTTTTTCCATATTTAACCAAATTATAATGATAGATTCTTTGAACCTCTTTAAATAGCTTTTCTGGATTATCCTTCGGTAATATTTTTGTACAATATTTTCTATAGTCATCATCTAAGGAATCCAAAGCCACACTGTATTTGCTGTGAACTAATAAATGCTGGGCATGATTAGATGAGGTTAATCCAACTATATCTAACCCTTCAGCCTCACAATAATTTTTAACTATAGTAAGCTCCTCTATTTTTTTACTATAAATTTTAACATATTTTAAATCTGGTGCCTGATTCGGTTCAAACACATCATAAACTAAAATAGAAAGCTTTGAGGATAAAGAGGCATTCTTATGAATATCCTCTATGAGCCTTTTTACTAGATCTTCTTTTTCCACAATTAAAAAGTAAATAATCTCATCCTTTGGAGCTGGACCTGGAACATAGCTGCAATAAGCAGCATTCTTCTTGTCATGTGCATAGATTCTTTCGCCCTCATTATCTAAGCTCTCATTATAAGTAAATAAAACATCCTCATGAATTTGATTTACAAATGGAGATACATTGTTCCTTTTTAAAACCTTGTATATTTCTTCTGAGGTTTCTACATCAATCATCTCTGTTGCAATATAATGCTCTTGTTTAGCATCATATAATGCTGCACCTGACATACAAACTACAGGATGCGTAATTTTAACATCCTCTAAAAGAGGCATAAAGGTAGTAGGTGTTCTCGTAGTAAATAAGGTGACATTAGCGCCAATACGATTGAGATAATTCATCTTATATTGCATAAAGCCTCTAAAACGATCACTATCTTTAAGTAGCATTCCATCAATTCCTACACAGAATAAAAGATTCTTATTTTTAAATCTTCGTGGGAATCGGAACAAATTGACACCTAATGCAATCAAAACACCAACGATGGTAGATAAAATACGATTAGTACCAAACTGCCACTGCCACTGCCCAACATTAATATTTGGATTAACAGTAACAGATAAGAAGGTAAGGATAGCAACAAACACTGCCTGATGCTGCTTCAAAGATACTCCGGTTACAACCACAGCAACTGTAAAGATAGAAATGAGCAAATAAGGAATGACAAAATTAAAGGTCTCTAAGCTGACTGACTGAAGATTAGGCCATTTTCCACCACAAAGCTCATAAACCGTAATCAGCAGGATTCCTATTCCACCACCAATAATAGAGGCTACGCATCGGTTTTTAGCTTGGTTTAAGCTTGCTTCCTTACTGGCATGGACAGAATATGCAGTTGCAAGTCCTGCAAAAAAAGGATTATACCAGGAAAATGCAAAGTTGTCAGGAACTCCTGGAATATATTCAAATGCTTTCAAAATAATAAAAACTAGAAGACAACAAAAAACACAGATGGCAGTTTTTATTGTTCTTAATCCTATTTTTTTCAATTTTGTCTCACCTCTTTACCACAAACATAGGAAGCGATTTTTCGCTTCCTAATCCATTTGATAACTTTTATAAAAAGTTTAAAATTTTAAGAATTTGATCAACAATGATTTCTGGTTTATGCTCTAAAGAATCCGGATTCGAATCAGCAAATATTCCTTGCTTTACCCAAATTGTATGCATATTGAGTTCGGCTGCTGGTTCAATATCATTATCTAGTCTATCTCCTATCATATAAGCCTCCTCAGGTGAGCATCCTGCGGTGGATAAAGCCAGTTTAAAAATTTCTAAAGACGGTTTAGTAATACCTACTTCTGAAGATGAAATAACAATATCAAAATATTTTCTTATTCCGAACTTTTCTAAACGTTTTTCTGTTCCAAGGCTTTGATTGGCTATAATTCCTAAATGATATTTCTTCACTAGCTTACCAAGAACATAAGGAGTATCTTCATAAATTCTTTCTAAATGAATTGGCCACTCTACTGGTGTCAACTGAAATTCCTTCACAATTGCCTTATAAGGAGACTTATTCTTTTGAACATATTTATAAATACGACGTTTTAATACTTCTTTTGTTGGCGCGTTATGTTGGTTTAACAAATGAGCAAATCGATATTTTTCACATTCACTTTCATCAATTAATGTTGAACCTAAATCAAGAAATATCCATTTTATCATTTTGCTTTCAACTCCTAAAGCGTTAAATTCTTTTATTTTATAACAATATTAACTAGCTTAGAAGGAACATAAATTGTTTTTATAACCTCATGTCCTGCTGTAAAGCTTATGATTTTCTCTAAGGCTAAAGCTTTTGAAATAATCTCTTCCTTGCTGGCATCAACAGGAACCTCTAGCTTATCTCTTAGTTTACCATTCACCTGAACAACTAAGGATAGGCTTTCTGATGCTAGCATTGCCTCATCATAGGTAGGCCAAGCTTCAAAAGTAATTGTTCCTTTATAACCTAAATCACTCCAAAGCTCTTCACCAATATGTGGGACTATTGGATATAAAAGCTTTACAAAGCCTTCCATATATGGACGATAAATAGAGTTTGCCTTATAGGCCTCATTTAAGAAGGTCATCATTTGGGCAATCGCTGTATTGAAATTCAAACTATCGAAATCTGAAGTGACTTTCTTAACAGTTTGATGATATATCTTGTCTAACTCATGTGTATTTGTATCACTGAATTTAGAAGTATATTCCTCCTGATGATAAAATCTCCATACACGATCTAGGAATTTACGAGATCCTTCAAGTCCTTTACTACTCCAAGGTAGGGATGCCTCAAGAGGTCCCATAAACATCTCATATAAACGTAAGGTGTCTGCACCATATTCCTTAGCTACATCATCTGGGTTTACAACATTACCTCTAGATTTACTCATCTTCTCATTATTCTCTCCTAGAATCATTCCCTGATGGAATAACTTTTGGAAAGGCTCTTTTACAGGAACAAGCCCTTTGTCATATAAATAATTTGTCCAGAATCTAGAATAAAGTAAATGTCCAACAGCATGCTCTGAACCACCCAAGTATAAATCTACAGGTAGCCAATGCTTTAACAATTCATAATCCGCAAAGGCTTCCTCATTTTGAGGATCAATATAACGCATAAAATACCAACTGGAAGCTGCAGATCCTGGCATTGTATTCGTTTCACGTATACAAGATTTCCCGTGATAAGAGGTATGTACCCAATCATAGGCATTTTCTAGTGGTGCTGCCCCACTCTTCTTTGGTTTATAGTCATCTAATACAGGAAGTACAAGTGGTAAATCCTTATCCTCTAAAGCTTCACTTGTCCCATCCTCATAAAATACTACTGGGATAGGTTCTCCCCAATATCTTTGACGAGCAAAAATCCATTCTCTTAAACGATAGGAAATCTGCTTAGAGCCACATTTATGTTCTTCTAGCCAGCCTATCATTTTGGTAATGGCATCTTCCTTATTCAAACCATCAAGGAAGCCAGAGTTGATATGAAGACCATCTTCTGTATAGGCTTCAACTTCTACATTTCCTCCTGCAAGAACTGGAATAATTTCCATTCCAAATTTTTTAGCAAATGCATAGTCTCTTTCATCATGGGCAGGAACTGCCATAATGGCACCTGTTCCATAGCTTGCAAGAACATAATCCGAAATCCAAATAGGAACTGCTTTTTGATTTACAGGATTAATCGCATAAGCTCCAGTAAATACTCCAGTCTTTTCTTTATTCAGCTCTGTACGCTCTAAATCACTTTTCATACTACAAGCCTTTTGATAAGCTGTAATCAAAGCCTTTTGTTCAGGTGTTGTAATTTGGTCAACCAAAACATGCTCAGGAGAAAGGACACAATAGGTACAGCCAAATAGCGTGTCACAGCGTGTAGTGAAAACTGTAAAGTTTAAGTCTGTGTTTTGAACCTTGAATACCACATGAGCACCAACAGATTTTCCAATCCAGTTCTTCTGCATTTCCTTTGTAGAAGAAGGCCAGTCTAGCTTGTCTAAGCCCTCAAGTAGCTTATCTGCATACTTAGGTATATCTAAAACCCACTGCTTCATATTTTTACGAACAACGGGATAGCCACCACGTTCACTTTTACCATCGATAACCTCATCATTTGCTAAAACAGTTCCTAATTCCTCACACCAGTTCACAGGCATTTCTACTTGTTTTGCAAGTCCATCCTTATATAACTGCTTAAAAATCCATTGTGTCCATTTATAGTATTTTGGATCACAGGTTGAGATTTCCTTTGTCCAGTCATAGGAAAAACCTAACATTTTTAATTGTCTTGTAAAATTAGCAATATTATCTTTTGTAAATTCTTCTGGATGATGTCCAGTTGCAATAGCGAATTGCTCTGCAGGAAGACCAAAGGCATCCCATCCCATTGGATGTAGGACATTATAGCCCTCCATTCTTTTTTTACGGCAAACAATATCTGTTGCAGTATAGCCTTCTGGATGTCCTACATGAAGACCCTGTCCAGATGGATATGGGAACATATCTAGGGCATAAAATTTAGGCTTTGAAAAGTCTTTCGTATTTGTAACAAAGGTATGATTTTCATCCCAATACTTCTGCCACTTTGCTTCTATTTCAATATGATCATAATTTTTCATAATATCTCTCCTATTTGTTTCTAATTATTTTAGGACCTCGGTCCTTCTTATTAGATTTTTTATCTGTTACCCATGTAACAATCTTATATACGATATATGGAATTGCAAAAGCTAATAATACTAAAGCATACCATAAAGCAATTGTATTTGCGAATACAAAGGTAATATGGAAAAAGCAATACCAAATTAAACATCCAAGCAGCATTGTTAAAACCATGCATAAGGGCATAAATCTTGGGGATTCATAATCCAGAACCATAGAGGTCTTAATTGCCATCATAATTAAATAAATGAGTGGATGTGCTAAAAGAATTGTAGATAACACTGCAATAAAGGTATCTGGACTAGCAA
>CAMWJY010000065.1 GCA_947174685.1 uncultured Mollicutes bacterium
ACTTATACTTATTATAGAGATATAATAGGTGTAAGTCTTTTATTTTTAGGAGGTATAAAAAATGTTGCCAGATTTAGACATGCTACAGTGGTGGAGCTGGTTAGTTTGCATTGCATTACTTGCAGTAGGAATTTTCTTTTTAGTGAAGTTTTCGGATTTATTTGTGGATGCATCATCATCTATTGCCAAAAGATTTCATATTTCAGAGATGATTATCGGATTAACAATAGTAGCCTTTGGGACAAGCTGTCCTGAGCTTGCCGTATCTGTTTCCGATTCCATAACCTGTCTAGTAGAGGGAGGAAATGCCAATGTGGCGATTGGAAATGTAGTAGGATCTAATATATGTAACTTATTACTTGTATTAGGCTTTAGTGCTATCTTTACTCCAATCATAATAAAAAAGACAGTGTGCAAGAAGGAATATCCAATATTAATATTTGTAACTGCACTATTAGTTATATTTGGTTTATGCTTTAATTTAAATGGAATGTATGCAATTCTTAGATGGGAAGGAATTATCTTTATTGTATTAATTTTAATCTATGTAGTATATCTGGTTTTAGATGCCAAGCGTATGATGAAAGAGGGTATTGATGTAGAGACAGAAGAAATAGAGCTAATGCCTACCTGGAAATCTATTTTATTTGTTGTTTTAGGCTTAGTAGGAATTGCGGTTGGTGGAGAAGCCGTTGTATATGGTGCTAAGAGTATTGCAGTTGGTGTCGGTGATTTAGCTCACCTAAATCATGATTTAGTAGAATCCTTAGTTGGTTTAACGATTGTTGCTGTTGGTACCTCCTTACCTGAGCTTGTAACAAGTATTGTAGCTGCTAAGAAGGGACAAAATGATATGGCATTAGGAAACGTCATAGGTTCAAATATATTTAATATTTTATTTGTTCTAGGCTTTGCCGGTGCTATCAATCCTTTAACTGTAGGAAATCAGATTATATTTGATTTAGCAGTAATGATGATTTCTACTTTACTTGTTTTTGGTCTTTGCTTCTTGGGTAAAATCAATCGTAAATGGGGTGCTGTTTTACTTGGCTGTTATGCGGGATATTTAATTTATTTAATTTGTAGGACGGTAATCTAAATATGTGGATTTTTATATTAAATAGTATCCTTTTGGGTGTGGGACTTACAATGGATGCGTTTAGTGTATCTATTGCCGATGGTCTAAATGAACCCAATATGAAAAAAACAAAAATGATAGGCATAGCCGCCACCTTTGCAATATTTCAGTTTGGAATGCCAATGATTGGTTGGGTGTGTGTTCATTTTGTAGTAGAAAAGTTTAATGCATTCCGCTATGCGATTCCTTGGATTGCTTTAGCATTACTTGCCTTTATTGGAGGTAAGATGATTTTTGAAAATATTAAAAGTAGAAAGCATCCAGAAGAAGAAAAAACAGATATTAAAAGATTAGGCTTTCTTGCCTTACTTATTCAAGGTGTTGCAACCTCTATTGATGCCTTATCGGTTGGCTTTACTATCGCAGAATATGATGTGTTAACAGCAATTATATCTTGTAGTATTATTGGTATTGTTACTTTAGGCTTTTGCATTATAGGATTATTTTTCGGAAAAAAGATTTCCTCAAAATTTTCTTCCTATGCAGAGCTTATTGGTGGTATAATTTTAATTGGAATCGGATTAGAAATATTTATCAGTGGAATGATTGAGCTATATGCATAGAAAAGGAGAATAAAAATGAAGGTATTGTGTATTAATGGTAGTCCACACATCAAAAATGGATGTGTTTATCGGGCTCTTGAAGAAATGGTTCAGGTCTTTGCAAAAGAAGGAGTAGAAGCAGAAATAGTTACAGTAGGAAACCTTCCTATCCGTGGTTGTATTGCTTGTGGATCTTGTTATAAAACTGGAAAATGTGTTTTTGATGATGAGGTAAACGAGGTAGCTAAAAAATTTGAAGAAGCAGATGGTTTAGTTATAGGCTCTCCTGTTTACTATGCCTCAGCAAATGGAACCCTAATAAGCTTTTTAGATAGATTATTTTATAGTACTCACTTTGATAAACGAATGAAGGTAGGAGCTTCAGTAGTTTCCTGTAGACGTGGTGGAAACACAGCCACATTTGATGAACTAAACAAATATTTCACAATTACCCAGATGCCTATTGCATCTAGTCAATATTGGAATATGGTTCATGGATTTACTAGAGCTGATGTTGAAAAGGATTTAGAAGGATTACAAACGATGCGTACCTTAGCTAAGAATATGGTATTTTTAATGAAGAGCATTGAGCTAGGCAAAAAAGAATATGGTCTTCCTGAAAAGGAGATTCATCAATCTACTTCCTTTATGGATGAAAAATAAGGAGAATAGAAATGTATAAGAATATTGATAAGCAAACTGTTTTACAATTAAAGAACCTTGTGAGCTATCAAAAGGGGCAGGTTGTCAGTAAAACTCTTGTTCAAAATGAAGTAGTAAGTATGACAATATTTTCCTTTGATAAGGGAGAAGAAATTTCTACCCATGCAGCTAGTGGAGATGCGATGGTGACTGTTCTTGAAGGAAAGGGTAGATTTACAGTTGGTGGCGAAGTGTTTATCTTAACTGAAGGAGAAACTCTAATTATGCCAAAGGATATTCCTCATGCTGTTTATGGGATAGAACAATTTAAGATGCAGCTAATTGTTTCATATTAATTCTTAAAGCAATTTATTGAGGTGGTTTAAATTGAAAAAAAGGCTATTATTTCTTGTATTCCTATTTACCTTTATGCTTTCAGCCTGTGGATTAATTTATGATAATGATCATGAATTAGCTGATGAGAAGATGGAAGAAATCCTTCACGCGATCCAAAGTGGAAATAAGGAAAATGTAAAAGCATTATTTGCCCCAGCGATAACTGCCGACCTAGATAAAGGCTTTGAAGAATTTCAAAAGTATTATAGGGGAAATTATCAAGCTTTAGAAAGAGTAGGAGGACCTGGCACTTCTGAATCTGCTGATCATGGCAGGGTTCGAAAAACAATGCATACTTCATATCTTCTTACAACAGACATTGAACAATATTGTATCTCTTTTAAATGGTGTTGTAGAGATGATTTCGACAAACAAAATATTGGAGTTCGGTCCATCTATATCATTCGCAGTACAGATTGTCCCCATTTTCAAGAATATGTGTATTGGGGAGATGGCTCTGGTGCAGAAGGAATATTTGTAAATAAACCTTATGCAAGCTATTATGTTGAAAAATTGATTGAGTGTATTCAAGAAAGCAATAAAGAAAGATTTATTTCTATGTTTGTGAATTCTGCAATAGAAAGTCAATCGGATTTTAATAAGAATGTGGATACCTTATTTTCTATCTATGATGGAAAATACGATTATGGTAATTGCATTGTAGATGCATTTTCTACGGATTCTAATAAGGGCTATGATATTTCCTATTATTTATTGCAAAATGAATCCCCAATCACTAAGATTGATTGTATATGCTTAAGATGGTGTATGGAATCAGATGATCCAAGCAATCTTGGTGCGATATCTTTTTACTATAAGAAAGCAGAGCCCAATATTTCTATGCAGGATCCATTTTGGGGAGATGGATTTTGGACGAGTGGAATCCATATCTTAGATTTATATAATTCAAAGATAGATTAAAAGCGATATACTCGCTTTTTTCTTTTTGCTTATCATAAATCCTTTAGGAAATATCCTAGATATATTGAAAAAAAATGTTAAACATTGTATAATAGCATTGTTATTATATTTGTTTAGGGATTTCTTACGCAAAGTTTAGTAATTCTAAACAAAGGGGAGGAGGAAGTACTATGAATCTGGGTTTAAAGATAAAAGAGAAAAGAACCCTTTTAATGCTTACACAGGAAGAATTGGCAAATCGTTGTGAGCTGACTAAGGGGTATATCTCGCAGCTAGAAAATAATAAGGTTTCTCCCTCGATTGAAACTCTAGAGATTATATTAGATGTTTTGGGTACAAATTTTTCTGATTTCTTCCATGAGGATACAGAACAAAGAATTATATTTACGGAAGAAGAACAGTATACGAAGGAATTTGAAGGGTATGAACAGACCTGGTTAGTCCCCACATCCCAAGAACATGCCTTAGAGCCAATATTAGTAGAAATAGCACCACATAAGAATACAATTCATGATTATCCGCATCCAGGAGAAGAATTTGGATATGTCATAGAAGGAGAGATTGTGGTACATTACGGAAATATAAGAAAGCATTGCAAAAAGGGTGAATCCTTTTATATCACGACTAATAGTACACATTATATAGAGAATGTAAGTGATACTCCTGCAAAGCTAGTGTGGGTTTCCACACCACCAAATTTTTAGAAGTTGAGGTAAAGTTATGGCAAATAAATTGATAGAGCTTAAAAATATTCATAAAGCATTTAATGGAAATGTTGTTATAGATGATTTTTCCTTATATGTCAATGAGAATGAATTTGTTACCTTAGTTGGTCCATCTGGCTGTGGTAAAACAACCATTTTAAGAATGATTGGTGGTTTCGAAACACCAGATTATGGTCAGATTATTCTAGATGGAGTGACCATCAATAATATTCCAGCCTACCAGCGTCCAATCAATACAGTATTTCAAAGATATGCCCTATTCCCACATTTAAATGTATTTGAAAATGTGGCTTTTGGTTTAAAGAATTTTAGTAGAATTTTGTCAGATATTAAGAATAATGTTGCCTCTAAATATGAGGATGAAAGAACAAGATGCTTAACTGAGCTTCAAAAGCCTTCTATCACTAAGGAAGACAAGGCACAAATCAAGCTACGTCTTAAAGAAATTAAAAATCAGATTAAGCAAGAAACCAATCAAGAAAAAAATAAACTCATTGAGACGAAGCTAGAGGAGGTTGAAAATAAATATGCCCCTATCATTGAAGAGCTTGATGCCCAAATTGATATTGAATGGGAAAAGGATGATGAGGTAAAAGAGGCTAAGAAAAGAATTAAAGAAATTGAAGCCTTAATTGAAGAACAGGTAAGCCAAGGAGTATCTAATTCTAAGGCTTCTAAGCCTTATGAGGCAGAGCTTAAGAAGCTAAAAAAGGTTGCAGTATGGAGTGAGCTTGAACGCTTAGAAGCCTTAAAGAAGCAGACCTTAAAGGATAAAGCTCTGGAAATTAAATCTGCAAAGTCTTTAATGCTCAATAAAAAACAGATTCAGGAAAAGGTTTTAGAAGCCTTAAAGATGGTGAAGCTTGAAGGCTATGAGGATAGAAAGATTGATAAAATGAGTGGTGGACAACAACAGCGTGTTGCTATCGCAAGAGCGATTGTCAATCGTCCAAGAATTCTATTGTTAGATGAATCTTTATCTGCCCTAGATTTAAAGCTTCGTCAGGAGATGCAATATGAGCTTAAGGAGCTTCAAAGAAAGGTGGGTATTACCTTTATCTTTGTTACGCATGACCAAGAAGAGGCACTAACTATGTCTGATACAATTGTGGTTATGGATAAAGGTGTTATCCAACAGATTGGAACACCTATGGATATTTATAATGAACCAAAGAATCGTTTTGTTGCTAATTTTATTGGGGAATCCAATATCATTCGTGGAACCTATTTAGGAAATAAAAAGGTTGAATTTATGGGCCAAACC
>CAMWJY010000066.1 GCA_947174685.1 uncultured Mollicutes bacterium
ATATAAACTTGCTTTTTTTTTAGAAAATAAATTATTTTACAAAGTATTTCATTTGTGATATAATTACAATGCTAAAAGCGTTTTCATTTTGAGACGCGGGAGAAAGGAGAAAAATGATGAAGAAAAGAAAATTTTTAATTTCACTTCTTTGTATATCAGCTTTGTTAGGTGTATCTGCAACTGCCTTAACAAGCTGTAAACCAGAGACAAAGGATCCAGTTACTCCAGAAGTAGAGTACTGGACTGTAACTATTGATTTAAATGATGGTTCTAAGCCTACAACAAAGGATGTTGTGAAGGGCCAGATGTTAACAGGAGTAAGTACCCCAACAAGAGAGGGCTATCAGTTTAATGGCTGGAAGGTAAATGGTGATGACTGGACAATGGATACTGCCATTACTGCAAATATCACGATTGTAGCCCAATGGACAGAAACAACAATACCACCAAAGGAATACTGGACAGTAACCATTGACCTAAATGATGGTTCAAAACCTGAAACAGAGCAGGTTGAAAAGGGACAAAAACTAACAGGTGTAACAGAGCCAACAAGAGAAGGGTATGAATTTGCCGGCTGGAAGGCAAATGATGCTGACTGGACAATGGATACTGCTATCACAGCAGATATTACAATTGTAGCACAATGGACAGAAAACCCACCTGCAGTAGAATATTGCACTGTAACCATCGATCTAGATGATGGATCCACTCCTATAACCAAAGATGTTGTAAAGGGTGAAAAGCTCACAGGAGTTTCTGAGCCTACAAGAGAAGGCTTTGAGTTTGCTGGCTGGAAGGCAAATAATATGGTTTGGGTAATGGAAATGGCCATTACGGAAGATATTACTATCACAGCTTTATGGACAGAAATCAAATATGATATTTCATTTAACATGCATGGTCATGGTATAGCACCTGATATGATTGAGCATGTTAAAGAATTACCTTTAGAATTGCCTGTAGTAGCAGATGAAGAAGAATGGCGTTTTGCAGGCTGGTATTTAGATGCTAAATGTACACAAAAAGCAGAAGCTGGCGCTCCACTTACATCTGATGTGACACTACATGCTAGCTGGGTAGCAAAATATGAACAAGTTATAACAGAAGTATATTGGAAAGATCAAACCTATGATAGTGCAAAAGGTTCGAAATATGGCAACGTAGAAGTATTATCAGGAGCAACATTAGATACCTCTACAAAGAGTATAAAAGTAAATTCAGGGCAAACCTTGGCATTACCAAGATTAAAAACAAATGGTAGTACTTCAGGAGTTAGTTTACCTGGAACCTATGAAAAAGGTGGAAAGGTTACAGGAACACCAACAGCTAAAGGAATTAAGGTTACAGTTGCGGGTGCAGGAAAAATTCATTTCTATGTTGCAGCTGCAGGCTCAGGCGCTAGAACCTTAGCTTTAATTGATGGAAATGGAACGATTATTGATTTTGTATCAACAACTGCTTCTGATATGAAAGAATATACTTGGAATTTACCTGCTGCAGGTGATTACTATTTCGTTAATTCTAATGGCTATAACTTCTATTATATTGAAACAGATGTTAAAGCACCTGTTTCTCAAGCAGTAGGTATTTCTGTTTCTAACAAAGGAAAAGTAGATTACCTTGAAGGAATGGATAAAGATTTATCTAATTTACAATTGACTACAGATTATGAAAATGGTAGCACGAGAGAATTACCTATTAAGGATGTAAATATTACAACAGATTATGATAAGACTACTCCAGGTGTATATACTATTCATATTGAATCTAAAGAGAACCCATCCTTTAAAACTTCTTATACTGTAACAGTTTATAGCTTTGTTGGAGTAGAACTAGGAATGGATAAAACAGCATTAGGATCAAATACATCTGCTGGTAATCAGCAATATTTGAACAAAACGGTTCAAAGAGTATATAAGGCAGGAACTGCTTTAAATCATAATAATTTGACTGTTATTGCAGTTGGTGAAAACAACGGAGTAAGAAAAGAGTTTATTCTTAGTGCAAATGCAACAGAAATTACTTATGATGTAAATAATGCCTTTAAGTCTAATGTAGAAGGAGATTATGAAATAGTTGTAGGAGTTACATTTAATGGTGTAACAAAAACGGATTCCTATGATGTTAGTGTTGTAAGTGCTACTGTATGTGTAAATGATGATGTGATTCAATTACATGTAGATGGAGCATATGAAGGTGTAATTGGAGCTGATGTAGAAGGATTTAATTCTTTTAAAACCATTCAGCAAGCTCTAGATTTTATCGGTACTTTAAGTACTACTGAATTACAAGGTAAAAGTATATTACTTACTTTAGCTGCAGGAACCTTTAAAGAAAAGATAGAAATAAATTATCCAAATATGACTATCCGTGGTGCTGGCAAGGATTCCACAATAATTGAATGGGATTCATTATATGGAGTTCCTGACAAATCTGGATATATTCAAACTACAGATTCTACTGCAACAGTAAATGTAAGAGATAAGGCAACGAATTTGCTTATTGAAGATATAACTATTTCTAATCATTGGAATAGTAAGGCTGTATTTGATGAGGAATTAGGTGCAAACTATCCAGAGCATAGAGCTCTTGCATTATTAGTACAATCTGATCAGTTTATTATGAAGAATGGTAAGTTATTAGGATATCAAGATACATTAGAGTTATTTACTGGTCGTCAGATATTCTTAAATACTTATATTTCTGGTACAACAGATTTCATCTTTGGAACAAATAATACAACTTACTTTAAAGGCTGTGAGATTCATTCCATTACATCTGGCAAAACAGATGGCGGTTACATTACAGCATTCAAGGGTTGTAATAAGGGAGCAAACGACTATATAAAGTATGGTGCTATCTTTGATGATTGTACATTTACTGCAGATGCTGATGTAGTAGCTAATAAGAATACTGCAATTGCTCGTCCATGGGGAGTATATGCAGCTGTAATGATTATGAATTCTAGTTTAGATGCTCATATTTCTACAAAAGCTTTCAGTGGTAGTGCCGACAAGAATTGTCGTTATGTAAGTATGAGTGGTAATGCACCAACTTTAACTACTACTAAATTCTTTGAGTACAACAATACTGGAGCTGGAAGTATTACTGCGGATCAAGCAGGTGTTACTGTATTGGCTGATGCAACAGAAGCAGCTAAATATGCAGATTTTAGTATAATTTTTGCAACGACAAATGGTGCTTTATCTGGATTTTATAAATCAGCTTGGAATCCAACCTTAGAATAAATATTTGATTTTCAAGCAGTTATAAAAAAATAAAAAGGCTTATCGATAGGAGATTTATTCACCTAAGGATAAGCCTTTTCTTATTATTAACTTATAAATTAATATACCTCAATTTTTTTCAATACATCTATTGTGTTCTCCAAAGAGGAAGTGTATACTAAATCAGTTATTGAGAATGGAAGCTTTTCTATAGTGTTAAAGGAAATTAATTTTTCATTTAATAGAAGCTGTTCTTTAGCATTCTTTAAAAGATTATGATAGTTACAAGTATCTAGATTTTTATATAGCTCTTCAATAGAAGAATAACTATTTACGATTTTTGCTGCAGTTACAGGACCTATTTTATGTACACCCTTAATATTATCTGCAGAATCTCCAACCAGGGATTTATAAAAAATATATTTATCAGGTGTAATATGTAGCTTATCATTAAGGTATTGTTTATCACAAATATAACTGCTCTTTCCTCGATACCTGTAGATTTTCACCATTTCATTAATTAAACTAAAATAGTCACTATCCCATGAGGCTATGACGATTTCCATTTGCGTTTGGTAAGCTTTTGTATAGGTAGCAATATAATCATCAGTTTCGAAGTCTTGTATTTCTTTAAAGGGAATGTTTAAATGTTTTAAAGCTTTATAAATATCTGGTAATTGTGAAAATGGTGTGTCCTCTAATGGTAAAGTAGAATAATCAATACGATTCGATTTATACTCCTCATAAAGAGTACTTCTTGGATTTTCATGTTCTCCATCAAATAGCACACAGATGTGAGTAGGTTTTGTTGCAGTAATAATTTTCCTTAATGCACCTATAAAGCCAAGGATTCCTTGTATAGGCTTTCCCTCTTTATTTGTGATGCGAGAAGGCATGCCATAAAACATTTGAAAGAGTAGATTACTGCCATCTACTAATAATAGCTTTTTCATTAGCTTCTATAGATAATGTTATCAAAATACATGAAGCTAAAGAAATCTAAAAGCTGACCTTCCCAGGTTGCTTCATTATGAATACCAGAATCGCTCACAACTAAACGTACTTTTCCATTTCTCTCTTTTGCAAAATGATATAAATCTAAGCTTGTATTATAATAAAGCTTTTGGTCATAGGAACCATCTGATGATTCCTTTTTCCCTACATATAAGAATAGCTTTATATTGGGATCAAAATTTTTTTCTAAAAATGCATCAACCGCATCCTTACAGAGGAAGGTTGCAGTTGAGAAGGCTCCGATTCCTTGAAATACATTATATTGATAGCCTAAGTAGATTGCAGTCATAGCGGCTAAAGAAGAACCATATATGAATCTATGCTTAGTTGTAGGATATTTTTTTTCGATATATGGAATAATTGTATTTATTAAATCCTCACAGAAATTGTGGCAGATTGTTATGTCTTGTTTTTCCCAATCTCTTGATGCTGCATTTGTTATTTTAAATGGTGTATATTCGTTGATTCTCCCCATTTCAGATTCTGCATTATAAATCGCTATACCTAATATCTTCCGATTGGTAATGCTTGCCATATAGCCCATATATTTTGTGGCTCTAATAGCACGATTAAAGGCTGCATGAGAGTCCTTAAATGCATTTTGTCCATCTAAAAAATATATAGAGTCAAATTGAATACTTTTATCATAGAATCTAGGTAAAGAAATCTCTATTTTGACTTCTTTTTTGCTTTTGGGTAAATATAGCTTTAAATATTCAATCATAATAATACACCTTCTTAAATTTATTATAACTTATTTATAAAAGAATTGCACGAACTTATTTTTCTTTTTGCCTATTTAATGTATAATAGAAAAGAAAGGTAGGGGAAGTCTATGGTAGATGCAATTGTATATACTTCAAAATGTGGACATACCTATGTTTATGCTAAAGCCTTATCAGAGGAATTAAATATTCCTTTTTATACAATAAAGGAAGCAAAGAAGAAATTACCTAAGGATACGAATATTATTTATATGAGTTGGGTAAAGGAAAATAAAATTATGAAATATGATGCAGTGCTGAAGTTTCATATGGATTGCGTATGTGCTGTAGGGATATTACCTGCAACTGAGGAAAGGCTTGGAATCCTCAGAGATGTAAATCAGCTTTATGCAAAGCTATTCTATTTGCCAGGTGGCATTAGGAAAAGAAGATTGAATCTTTTTCAAAGACTAGCTTTAAAATCTATTGAAAGTGATTTGTCCTTTAAACTGTTAGATAGTGGATTAAAAAAGGAAGATGCATTAGCTTTGGATGCAATACTACATGATTTGAATTATACAGATTTAAAGACAATAAAACCTATAATAGACTTATATAAGAAAAAAGATGACTATATTTCTTGATTTTTTTTGTGTGCTTTCTTGTAT
>CAMWJY010000067.1 GCA_947174685.1 uncultured Mollicutes bacterium
TGCATGGTCAGATAGACGAGAGCCCATTTCATGGAAGAAATCAATTCTTTCAGCTAGAGCCTTTTCTAAATCCTTTAATTCCTTAATCTTATAGCCTACTACATCTGCTAATTGATTTACCCAGTCAGCAAACCAGGATAATTCAACATTAATTGCCTTATCAGGACGGAAAGCAGGACGAACATGTACCTTTAATGTTTCATCTGCGTTCATCTTCTTATGCCATTCAAGGCTATCTACAGGGTCATCTGTTGTACAAACTGTATCTACCTTAAACTTATACATCATTTCTCTTGCTGTTAAGGTTTCTAGCTTTTTATTTGCAGCATCCCAAATCTTCTTTGCATTCTTTTCGTTGATGATATCTTCAATACCAAAGTATCTTCTCATCTCTAAATGAGACCAGTGATATAATGGATTTCCTACGAAATAAGGCATAGACTCAACAAATTGCATATATTTCTTGTAGTCATCATCAGGACCTGAAATAGAATCCTCCTCATAGCCTCTTGCACGTAGGCTTCTCCACTTGTAGTGATCCCCGTAACGGTCACCAGCGCCAAGCCAAACCTCAGCTAAATTACGGAATTTTTTATCCTCATAAATTTCCTTTGGCTGAAGATGACAGTGATAGTCAATAATTGGCATATGCTCTGCATGCTCATGATAAAGCTTTTTTGCGGTTTCTGTAGTTAATAAGAAATCCTTATCCATAAATTCTTTCATTTTTCTTCCTCCTTATAATACAACGCCGTCTTTGAAAATTGAAATCTCACGGAAGTTGTTTTGTTCGTTTTTAGCCTGTTTTCTTCCAGAGGCAATATCACACAATAAATCAATGAAATCCTCTAAAAGCTCATCCATATCCTTTTTATCTACTAAATCTCCTGCATTAAAGTCAATCCAGTTAGATTTTTTAGTAGCTAAAGCTGTATTTGTTGCAATCTTAACTGTTGGAATAAATCCACCAAATGGTGTACCTCTACCAGTAGTAAATAGAACCATTTGACAGCCACTACAGCCTAGAGTTGTTGTTGCAACCAAGTCATTTCCTGGAGTACACAATAAGTTTAGACCCGTAGTTCTGATTCTTTCACCCATCTTTAATACATCCTGAACAACGGCAGCACCAGCCTTTTGAGTACAGCCTAAAGACTTATCCTCTAAAGTTGTAATACCCCCCTTTTTATTCCCTGGAGATGGATTATCATAAATCACCTGATTATGATTTTTAAAGTATACTTTAAAATCGTTAATTAATTCAACAATCTTTTCAAATGTAGGTGCATCCTTAGCACGAGCCATTAAAAGCTTCTCAGCTCCAAACATTTCAGGTACTTCACCTAAAACTGTTGTAGCACCATTTAAAGATAAGAAGTCAGAGAAACGACCTAAAAGTGGGTTTGCAGTTATACCTGACATACCATCAGATCCACCACATTTTAGACCAACACGAAGTACTGATAAAGGTTTTGTAACACGCTTATCATGCTTCATTTGGTCGTATAATTCTTTAAGAAGCTTTGTTCCTTCTTCAACCTCATCTTCAACCTCTTGAGCAATTAAGAATCTTGTTCTTTTTTCATCATATGCTCCTAGAGTTTCTTTAAATGTTGAAACTAGGTTTTCCTCACAGCCTAAGCCTAATACTAAAACACCACCAGCATTTGGATGCTTCACCATATCCTGTAAAAGTGTTCTAGTTAATGCTAGGTCAGCTCCCATCTGGCTACAGCCAAACGGATGCTGGAAGGTATAAACTCCATCAATTCCTTCTGTTCCATATTTTGCCTTAAAGTTTTCAATCATATCATTAGCCATACCAGAAACACAGCCAACCGTCTGAATGACCCAAAGCTCATTACGGATACCATATTCTCCTGTAGAACGCTCATAAACATCAACTGTACGATCTGATTTATAGCCTAAAACCTCAGGATATTTTGGTTCATAGGAATAGGTTATTACATCGTCTAGGTTAGTAGCAACATTATGTGTATGAACATGCTCTCCTGGTTTTACATCAGCAGTTGTATGACCAATTGGAGAACCATATTTGATTACATTTTCACCCTTTTTGATTGGCTTTAATGCTACCTTATGTGCCTGAGGAATATCCTCTAATAATACTACACCCTCTACTGCTTCCCCTTTAGAGAATGGACGTAATACTACTGCCACATTATCTATCGGATTAATGATGATATAATCTTTCATAAATTATCTTCCTTTTTTAAATTATTTTACCATTTTAGCTAATGCTTCACGCATAGAGCTTGATGTAATTTCATATAAGCATTCTGTAACAAAGTCTAATACACCATCATACTTCGTTAAATCTGCTTCCCAATGAGATTCTAAGCTTAATACGTGCTTAGCAATATTATGACAAGCAGCCTTAGAGCCATCAAATGAAGCCCATAGCTCCTTAAATAGTTCTAATGCCCAAGCATCGTCAGCAAGCTTAATGTCCTCAGTTCCACGTTTTCCTCTATAGAATACCATTAAAGCTGCCAAGCTAAATAATGCATGGTCAGGGAAATGCTTTAAATCCTCTAGATTTTGTAACACTGTAGGTAAAATTCTTGTCTTATACTTTGTAACTGAATTTAAGGCAATACTCATTAATTCATGACGTACAAATGGGTTACCATAACGCTCTAATACACTATTAGCATAAGAGTCCATTTGATCTCTTGGGATATTAATTGTAGGAACAACCTCATTAAAGATGAAGTCTAAAACAAATTTATTTAATTGCTTATCCTCAATTGTTTCACGAACTGTATCAATACCAGATAAATAAGAAACTGGTACTAAGCAGGTATGAGAACCATTTAAAATCTTAACCTTTCTTTCCTTATAAGGCTTAATAGATTCAACAAATAATACATTTAAATCTGCTTGTTTAGTAGGAAGCTTCTTTTCTAAATCCTTAACTGTCTTACCATCAATTACCCATAAATGGAAAATTTCACCTACAACCATATTGTTGTCAATATAGCCTAATTGTTCCCATAATTCCTTGTCTTCATTTCTAGGATATCCTGGAACGATACGGTCAACTAATGTATTGTAATAACGGTTTGCATTTTCAACCCAGCTAATAAATTTAGCATCCATATGATTATGATTTGCTAGTTTTACTAAAGTTTCCTTTAAAGTATCTCCATTATGATCAATAAGTTCACAAGGAATAATTTCTAAGCCCTTAGAGGCATCTCCTTTGAAGTGGTCATAACGTGCCTTTAAGAACGCAAGTAGCTTACCTGGGAAGCTATTTGGAGTCTTTGAAAAATCAGTATCATTTGGATCAAAGGCAATACCTGCCTCAGTCGTATTTGAAACGATATATTCTAGGTCTTCACTCTTAGCATAATCTAAATATTTTTGATATTCTGTAAATGGATTAATAAAGTCCTCTAAGCAATCAATAACCTGATGCGTTTTTACAGTTTGTCCATTATTTATACCTTGCAGGTATAAAGTATATAAACCATCTGCCTCACTTAATTCCTTAACACGGCCAAATGGCATAGGCTGAACAACAACAACACCAGCATTGAAGTTTGCTTTTTTGTTCATAGAATCCACAATCCAGTCAATGAATGCTCTTAAGAAGTTTCCTTCTCCAAACTGCATAATCTTTACTGGATGTGTAACTTTTTTTACAATTTTACTACTAATATTTTCCACTATTCTTTCCTCCTATGCACTTTATATTTTTTTAAAAAAAGTGTCCAAAATATAAATTAATTTTACCACGCAAAAAACAAATAGTCAACGAATAAGCAATCAAAAATGAAAGCCCTTTACTTAAACTTGAATTTGGAGCCATTTTTTCTGGCTAAATCGCCAAATGTTGAGTCCCATTCTAAGAGCCTGATCAATTAACATACCAATCCAAGCACCTATTACACCTAACCCAATCGGATAGCATAACAAATAAGAAACTAATGGTCTGATACATGTTACGCTAACTAAAGACGTTGTTGCAGTAAACTTTGTATCTCCACTTCCTCTTAAGATTCCCGTAATAACCCATTGGATATTTTGAGGCAAGGTCGTAAATGCTGCAATTATCATAATGGTAGATGCCATATTGGCACGCTCTTTTGTCTCAGGCTTATACATACTGATGAGTAAATCTCTTGTAGAAAACATAAAAATGCAGGTGAGAATTGCACAAAAAAGCGATATGGTCATACTGACCTTTGCATATACAATGGCTAAATCTCTTCTCTTTTCCCCAAGACGATGTCCAACTACAGCGGCCGTACCTATGGAAAAGCCATCTGCTAAAGTAAACATCAAGGAGTTTAAATCATTACAGATTCCATGAACATAGGTTGCATCCTTGCCTAAATAATTGACAATTAAAGCAAATAAAATAAAGCCTATTCTCATAAAAATTTGATCTATAAAACAAGAGGGTAAAATATGTCCGATATCCTTTAAAGTGACTTTATCTAATGAGAATAACTGTTTCAATTGCAGCTTTAAATATCCTTTAGGTAGTAAAATAGTAACTAAACAAATGACAAATGCTACTGCATTACCAATAACTGTAGCGATTGCTGCCCCTGCAATACCAAGCTCTGGAAAGCCCCAATGTCCTTCTATCAATAGATAATTTAATCCTATATTTACTAAATTGGCAACCATGTTTGTCCACATAGATATTTTTGTTTTACCTATACCTCTTTGACAAGCATTAATGGTCAATCTTAAACCATTAAAAATAAAGCCAGAGGCTATAATTGTTAGATAGGTTGTTGCATAATCAATAGTATCAGATGTCGCACCCATAAAATCACATAATTGACGAGCCAAACAAGCAACTAAAATACTTAAAATAATTGAAATCCCAGCACAAAGCTTTAATCCTTCATGAAGACATCGATTAACAGCCTCCTGATTCTTAGCTCCAAATCTTCTGGAAACAATAGCTGTTAATGCAATATTTAATGCTGTAATAAAGCAAATCATAAAATATATAGGCTGTTTTGTGATAGTTACTGCTGTATTAGCATCATTTCCTATAGAAGAAACCATAATACCATCAAACATAGTCACTAATGCGACTAAAAAGCCTTCCACCATAGAAGGCCAAACAATCTTCATTACATCCTTAGTAACCTTAGAATATTTAGGAATTTCTCCTTGTTTTTCTTCATTTTTCACTAATCTTTGTGTGTCAAATAAGGCAAACAAAGCAATCACCTCTTATTTATGATATGTTTCATGATTTAAAATCTTAAAAGAACGATAAATTTGTTCTAACAAAATCACCTGCATCAATTGATGAGGAAAGGTCATTTTCGAAAAGCATAAATGATAATCCATTTTTTTAAGAAGCTCTTTACCCAGACCTAAAGACCCTCCTATTACAAATACTATATGAGAATTGTAATAAGAGAAAATATGAGATACTTTATCTGCTAGTTCAGGACTAGTAAGCATTTCTCCTTTAAGATTTAACGCAATTTTATAGGAATTTT
>CAMWJY010000068.1 GCA_947174685.1 uncultured Mollicutes bacterium
ATATGAAACCATGTCTTTGGCAAAGGATCCACCAGCTGAAAGCACAACCTATTTTTGCCCAGCAATATTGAATTTATCTCTTTTATATTTACTGACTGAAGAAGAGAAATATTTAAATGAAGCGTTAAGGTTTATTCGATGTGTCTGTAGTTATCCCTATTGGGGGAATGCCCATTTAGTCAATGTAGATTTAAGTGCTTCATGGATTATGTTTGGTCTATCTATTTCTTATAACTGGTTATATGATTTCTTAGAGGAAGAAGATAGAAAGCTTATCTTGAATAAACTTATTCTTCAATCTGAAATTATGGATGAGTATAAAGATAAGAATAAGGATAAAGGCTGGCCTACCAACTACTATCAAAATCATAACTGGATTAATTTGACTGGACTAGCATGCTGTGGATATGTGATTCAAAATGAATATCCTAAGGCAGTGAAATATATTAAAGATGCTAAGGAAAATTTTTCTAGAGTATTTGGGTATTTAGCTGATGATGGTTCAGATTATGAAGGTGTAACCTATTGGCGCTATGGTGCATTATGGTTATTTATCTATGCGGATTTACTTAAGGATAGAGAGAAGTTCAATTATTTTAAAAACTCAGGCTTCCTTAAAAATACGGTCAGCTACCGTATTTATCAATCTGCAAGTGAGCTTAGAAAGCAATTAAATTTTGGAGATTGTCATGACAGATACTCCAGCCATAGTGCTGCAATCTATTATAAGACAGCCTCTGAATACAAGGATGGCTATGCGCAAAAGCTTGGTAATTTAGTGGCACATTATTTCCTTTATGAGGAGCAATTCCAAAGTAAGCTTAAACCAGGAATTTTACCAGAGGCTTGGTTAGAGTTCCTGTGGTATAACCCTAGTGTAGCTGAGGCAAATTTAAATGAGCTTCCTCATGTGAAAAAATTTGATGATTTAGGTCTTATTTCTATAAGAACGGGCTTTGATAAAGATTCAACTGTATTTTCAATGAAGTGTGGATACCCAGGAGGAAAAAAGCAATTTCTTACAGGTCTAGAATTAGAGAAGAATGAAAACAAATGGATTTTAGCTTTATCACATCATCATCCAGATAATTTAGCCTTTATTCTGACAAAGGGACATTCTTATATGGCAATTGACGATGGCTATAATAGAAACATTCTTCCAGCTCATCATAATACGCTTTTAGTAGATAGAAGGTATAGTGATGCTGAAGATGTAAATGATGTCTATGTTGCAAGCCTTAAGGCAAGAAGAAATGCTTATAAAGATTATAATCCAAAGGAGTATTATGGAGAAATCAATTATTTCCATACAAATGGCTCAATCACGATGTTTAAAGCAACCAATACTAACATTTATCCCTTAGATTTGAAAATGAAAAATGTGAGTAGAATGGTTTTAACGAACCAACTAGATTTTATCGTGATGATTGATGATTTTGAAAGTGAGGTTCCACATCATTATCAAAGTATTTTAAATACAGATGTAGTTGCCAAGAAGCTTTCTAATCAAAGCTTTAAAATCAAAAATGGTTTAGAGGAAATGGAGTATCACACATTTTCTTTAAATGAACTAAGGCATGAACAATTTCCACAGCTAGTATCTAGTGTAATGACTACACAGGAGCCTGATAAAAAATGTATTGTTCATCTCAATACTTTATTAACAGAAAATAAAGCTCCTACAGTATGCCATAGACAAATTGAGGTTATTACCTTCCATGATGAAAAGGTAACCTTTGAAAATCAAATTCTTCAAATTGGAACTAAGCATAAAATTTATTTTTCATCTAATGAAGAGCTTGAATTTGATGGAGACTATGCTTATTTAGATGAGGCTAAGGATAAGCTTGCTTTAGCAAATGGAACAAGTATGAAATATAAAAATATTTCTGAAAAGAAAAAAACAAAACAATGTATGATTTGGGGTGATGTAAATGCAATATCTTAATAAAAACTATGTAAAGACAATTGATTCAAATCCAAAATTTAAATCCGCTTTACAAAAAATCCAAAAAGAAGTAGATGAATTTGCTTCTGAATTCAAGGATACACCAACTGCTCGTAGTCAATGGGGGCATAGCTATTTCTGTGATTATGATGGGGGAAGATTAATCTTTGATATTCATAAACCACATGTCCATAAATGTGAGGTTTGCGGTAAGGAATTTAAAAGTGAGCTCTATGATGGAGTTTGGGTATACTTCTATCGAAATCAAGCAATTCTTACGATATGGAAGGCTGCAGGTGTTTATGCCTATACAAAGGATAAGAAGTATTTGGATATAATCAAGAAGATTATGGGCTTCTACGCTGAAAACTATACTAAATTTGATATCCATAATAAGGAAAAGCTAGTGTTTGATTCTTATGAAACGATGAAGTGGGGCTGTGGTAGAATTCTTCCTCAGGGCTTAAATGAATCTATTATCACAATTCGTATGATTCAAGCCTTAGAGATTGTTAAGGAAGATATCGGTAAGGATTTCTTAGATTATGTTTATGAGAATTTGTTTAAAGAAATCTATCTGCTATTAAAGCCACAGGTAAATCAAATCCACAACATCAGATGCTGGAATAATTGTGCAATTGGTTTGATTGGTCTATTCTTCCAGGATCAAGAAATGATTGAGTATGCCTTTAATGGTCCATATAATATCAGAAGACAAATTCGTGAGGGTGTTACAGCTGATGGATTCTGGTATGAAGGCTCAATCCATTATAATTTCTTCACTCTAGAAGGAATAGCTCCATTAATGCTATTTAGCGAGCTATATGGATATGATTTTGGAAAAGAAGAAAAGGAAAAGGTTAAGCATATGTTTATTAGTGCTTATCATTATGCCTTTGACAATCACTATTTTCCAAATCCAAATGATGGCTGGCCAAGCATTAATCTAAAAACCTATAGCTATATTTATCATATGGCAACCAAGGTATTTGGAGAGGATAGCGAGATAGGAAATATCTTAAAGAATATTGAGAATAATCCATTACCTCGTACTCCATTACCATTATCCAAGCCTTATTATATTGATAATGAGATTGCTTATGAAAGATTGCTGTTAAATACAGATTTAGATTTATCTAAGTATGAGGCAGTTCCTCTACAAACCAAGAACTTCCCAAAATCTAATTTCGCAATCTTAAGAGATGGTGGAATGAATGCCTTTGTAAAGTATGGTTTAAATGGACCATCACATGCGCACCCTGATTTAATTAATCTAGAGATTATGTATAAGAATTATAGAATCAGTAGAGATTTATCTAATCCGGGATATGTTGCAAGATTATGTAATGAGTGGCATAGAACCTCTCTTGCTCATAATACAGTGATTCGTAATGGACAAAATGTTATGTCTACAAATCCAGGAACAACCTTAGAATATAGTCATAATCATATTTATTGTGAAGCTAAGGATACTTATCCAGGAGTAGATTATCTAAGAGATGTAAAGGTTTCTCCAAATTCTTTAACAGATCGTTTTGAGGTTAAGGCTAAAGAGGAAGCAACCTTCGATTATGTATTCCATTTAGAATCAGAAATCAAGTTAGAAAATGATTACGTATGTGAAGATAGAAGCTTAGGATTTAATGACAATGGATATCAGCATGTAATTGAAGCAAAGCAGGTCATCACAAAAAGCTCTGCTATTACCTTCGATGCTTGTGTTGATAATGTAAAAATGAAGATTGTTCTATGCTTAAATAATAAGGAATTATTCATTTTAAAGACTATGGATAATCCTGTAAATATTACTAGAACAACATTATTGTTACGCGAAAAAGGAAAAGATGTTACCTTTAATATGAATATAGAAATGGAGGAGTAAAATGGAAAAGGTAAAGAATTATTTTTTAGACAAGGACAGTGAGTTTATTGAAGTTGATCCAGGTGTCTTTAGAAAGGTATGTGCTCACAATGAAAATCTAATGATTTGTCATTTGAAATTCAACAAGGGTGCTATTGCCACAGTACATGAGCATTTCCATGAGCAATGTACTTACATTATTTCTGGAAAGTTTGAGTTTAATATCGGTGGTAATAAGTGCATTCTTAGTGCAGGAGACACTACCTATAAGGAGCCACATATACTTCATGGTGCAGTTTGTTTAGAAGCAGGAGAGCTTATTGATATTTTCACTCCTGAAAGAAAAGATTTTTTAAAGTAAGAAAGGAAAGGAATAAAAAAATGAAAAAAGTAGTAGTTATTACAGGAGGAACCGGAGGAATCGGTTCAGCAATTGCTAGAGTACTTGGAAAAAGTGGCTGGTCAATTGCATTAAATGGCATTGATGATGAGGCAGCTAAGAAGGTTATGGCTGATTTAGAGGCTTTACATGTTGATGCTAAATATTATCACTTTGATGTAACAAAGGAAGAAGAGGTTAATGCTGGTGTTGCTCAAATCGCAAAGGACTTTGGTCAAATTGATGCATTAATCAATAATGCTGGAGGTCTTGGTGGCCGTTCTAGATTTGAAACAATGACAACAGAATTCTATAGAAGCGTACTTGCTCTTAACCTAGATAGTGCATTCTTTATGTCAAGAGCTTGTATTCCTCATTTAAAGAATTCAGCTTGTCCATCAATTATCAATTTCTCATCTAACGCTGGATGGAATGCAGGAGGACCTGGTGCTGGTGTTTATGGTACCTCTAAGGCAGCTATCGTTGTATTTACAAGAGCTTTAGCTAAGGATTTAGCTGAATATAAGATTCGTTGTAATGCTGTATCTCCAGGTACCATCGATACACCATTCCATGATAATATTAAGAAAACAAATCCAGCTTTATTTGAATCTTGGAAGAACAATATCTTAATGAAGAGATTTGGTGCTCCTGAAGAGGTTGCAACTGTAGTAGAATTCTTACTCAGCGAGAATGCATCCTTCATTACTGGTGAAGTTATCCAAATTAATGGTGGTCAGGATTTATTATAATCATGGATTATTTCAAAGAAGCGATTTGCTTTGATCCGGTGAATTATTACTTGATGCTTAAGAAGGAAGACCTTCTTAAGCTGAAAAGTAAGATGAATGATAGTGAAATTGAAGCCTTCAGAAAAAAGCTTGAGGGCATACATGTTTCCTATAGAAAAGAAAAAAGAAGTGTTATTTATAAAAAAGAAATTATAGATGGCATAGAAAAAAAGGATTATGTATCCTTAGCGACCTATTATTGGCCGAACCCAAATACGTTATCTCATCTTCCCTACATCGCCAAAGATGGACAGGCTAATCCTGAGGGGAAAGATTATGATAAGGATAAATTAAGAGAATTAGCTTTTATTTCTTATTATCAAGGATTGCTTTATTATTTAACAGATGATAAAAGGTATTATGAGGCACTCAAGGATAATATCAATTATTTTTTCCTAGATGAAGTAACAGGTATGAATCCAAATTTAGAGCATGCTCAAATGATACGGGGTGTAAACCTAGGTAGAGGAATTGGTATTATTGATTTTACTGCAAATTTCACCTATACTTTAAGAC
>CAMWJY010000069.1 GCA_947174685.1 uncultured Mollicutes bacterium
ATATATATTAGTCGTTGTTTTATATATAGCTATGATATTAGCAGTTGTTTTCTTCGAAGGTGCAGTAAGAAAAATTCCTGTACAATATGCAAATCGTCAAGCTTCTCAAGGCTCTGACATTCCAGTTAAGTTAAATAGTGCAAACGTAATTCCAGTTATCTTTGCATCTACAATCATGAGTATCCCTCTAACAGTTGTAGGTATTATGGGTCTATCCACATCTACCTCAACAGCTGCTTTCTGGGTAAATCAGGTATTCTCTAACTCTAAACCTATTGGTTGTACATTGTACATTATATTAATTGTTTTCTTCAGTTTCTTCTATTCTTTCATGACAGTAGATCCTGATAAGATTAGTGAAAATCTAGACAAGCAGGGAGCATTTATTCCAGGCTATCGTCCAGGAGAAGATACTAAGATTCAATTATCTAGAATGCTATTTAGAATTACCTTAATTGGTGCTGCATATTTAGTATTCATTGCATTAGTACCTATTATCGTAACTGCTGCATTTGGATTTTCATCTTCAGCAATTACAATCGGTGGTACATCATTAATCATTGTTGTCGGTGTTGCTATTGAGACATTCCGTCAAATTGAAACAGCATCTGAAACAAAGGATTATAAAGGCTTCTTAGATTAATTAAGGAGGATTGACTCATATGAAACTATTAATTATGGGTAGACCTGGTGCTGGTAAAGGCACACAAGCAGCTAATATTAAAGAATATTATCATATTCCTCATATTTCTACTGGAGATATGTTTAGAGCTGCAATTAAGAATCAAACGAAGTTAGGCTTAACAGCCAAAGAATATATGGACAAGGGCGCATTAGTTCCTGATAAAGTAACTATTGGTATTGTTCAGGAAAGATTATTAGAAGATGATTGTAAGAATGGATTCCTATTAGATGGTTTCCCTCGTACAATTGCTCAAGCAGAAAGCTTAGAGAGCTTTTTGAAACAAAATGGTATTGTCTTAGATGCTGTTTTAGATGTTGATGTTCCAGCAGAAATTTTAGTAAGAAGAATGGTTGGTCGTCGTGTTTGCAAGGGTTGTGGTGCTACATTCCATGTAGAGTTCAATGCACCTAAGCAAGAAGGCATTTGCGATGTATGTGGAACTAAGTTGATTCAAAGAAATGATGATACTTTAGAAACTGCAGAAAATCGTTTAAATGTTTATGATAAGCAAACTGCTCCATTACTACAATTTTACAAGGAAAGAAATTTATTAAAAACAGTAGATGGCAATCAAGCATTAGATAAAGTTTTTGAGGATATAAAAGCTGTATTAGGTGCTTAACATATGATTGAAATCAAAAGCGAACGTGAAATAGCGTTATTAAAAGAGGCGGGACGCATTGTTGCGTTATGTCATGAAGAAATGGCAAAGCAGGTCAGACCAGGAGTTTCTACACAGGAGCTCAGTGATATCTGTGAAAAAATCATTTTGGAACATAATGCAACACCATCCTTTAAAGGATATGGCGGCTTCCCCTCTGCTGTTTGTGCATCTGTGAACGAAGTAGTCGTTCATGGTATTCCAAGTAAGAAGCAAATTCTTAAGGAAGGCGATATTGTAGCCTTAGACATAGGAGCCTGTTATAAGGGCTACCACGGAGATTCTGCGTGGAGCTATGCAGTAGGTAATATCAGTCCTAAGGATAAGCTTTTAATGCAAGTGACTCACGATTCCTTGTTCAAGGGATTAGAACAGGTACGTGAGGGAGCACACTTAGGTGATGTTAGTGCAGCAATTGGTAACTATGCATCTTCCTTCGGCTTTGGCGTAGTTGAAGAATTTACAGGACATGGTGTAGGTAGAAACCTACATGAGGATCCAGCAATATTCAACTTTGGTGAACCAGGCACTGGACCTATATTAAAGGAAGGTATGGTTTTAGCTATTGAGCCTATGATTAATGCAGGTACTAAAAGAGTGAGAATCTTGAGTGATGGTTGGACAACTGTTACTAAAGATAAATCTAAAAGTGCACATTTTGAACACACCATTGTAGTGCGTAAAAACGGTTATGAAATTTTAACTACACTATAAAGGAGAATTATAGAATGGCAAAAAAAGACGACGTTATTGAAATGGAAGGTAAGGTACTTGAGGTACTACCTAATACACAATTTATTGTTAAACTTGAAAATGATCATCAAGTCTTAGCACACGTTTCTGGTAAAATCCGCATGAATAACATACGCATTTTACCAGGGGACAAAGTTACGATTGAATTATCAACGTATGACTTAACACGTGGCAGAATAACTTACAGACATAAATAATATTGGAGGTATTTAAAGATGAAAGTAAGACCATCAGTAAAACCAATTTGTGACAAGTGCAAGGTTATTAAACGCAAGGGCCGTGTTATGGTTATTTGCGAAAACCCAAAGCATAAACAAAGACAAGGATAAAAGTAGGAGGAACTAAAATATGGCACGTATTGCAGGAGTAGATATTCCAAGCGAAAAGCGTATAGTTATATCATTACAATACATTTATGGTATTGGTGAACCTACATCTAAAAAGATTTTAGCAGATGCAGGTATATCTGAGGATATCCGTACAAAGGATTTAACAGAAGAGCAGTTACAAGCTATTCGTACTCAGGTTGCAAAGATTAAAGTAGAGGGTGACTTACGTAGAGAAGTTGCACTTAATATTAAGCGTTTAATGGAAATTGGATGCTATAGAGGTATTCGTCATAGAAAGAATTTACCTGTTCGTGGACAAAATACAAGAAATAATGCACGTACTCGTAAAGGCCCTAGACATACTATCGCTAATAAGAAGAAATAATAAGGAGGAAATAAATTATGGCACGTAAAGTTACTAAACGTCGTGTGAAGAGAAATTGCCCTACTGGCGTTGCTCATATTCATTCGACTTTCAATAATACTATCGTTACAATCACTGATCCAGATGGAAACGTAATTTCTTGGAGCAGTGCAGGTGCATTAGGCTTTAAGGGTAGTCGTAAATCAACTCCTTTTGCCGCACAAATGTGTAGTGAAGCAGCAGCAAAGGCTGCAGTAGATGCAGGTGTATCTAAGGTTGAGGTTTCAGTAAAGGGTCCAGGTCAAGGACGTGAGGCAGCAATTCGTTCACTTACTGTTGCAGGTCTAGAGATTACAGCAATTACAGATGTAACTCCAGTTCCTCATAATGGTTGCCGCCCACCAAAACGTCCAAGAGGATAAGATTTTTAGAAGTATTTTTAAATGTTTTATAAAAATATATAGGAGGCCCATTAATGAAAGATTTAAAATTCGAAAAACCTAGAACAAGCATTGAAGAAATTGCTGATCAAGGGAATTATGGTAAGTTCGTTATCTCTCCTCTAGAAAGAGGATTTGGTATTACATTAGGTAATGCCTTAAGAAGAACATTATTATCTTCTTTACCAGGTGCAGCTTTCGTAAACGTTAAGATTGAAGGCGCAGAGCATGAATTTCAAAATGTTGATGGTGTTGTAGAAGATGTTATCACTATTATCTTAAATTTAAAACGTGTAGTTTTATCTGTAGATAGTGATGATCCTAACTTTGAGACTGTTGTAGAAATTCATAGAGGAGAAGGCGAAGTTACTGCAGGTGATATCATTCACGGAAACGATGTAGTCGTTGTAAATCCAGAACAACATATTGCTACTGTTTCTGCTGGTGGAGACCTACATATGTTCTTAACGATTCGTAAAGGAGTTGGTTATGTAAGCTCTGCTACGAATAAAGAATATAACCAATCTGTTGGAGTAATCTCTATTGATTCCATTTATACACCAATTGTCAATGTTGCATTCAACGTTGAAAAGACTCGTGTAGAAAATGTAAATGTAGCTTCATTTGATAAGCTAGAAATAGAGGTTCAAACTAACGGCTCTATTACCGCTAAGGAAGCATTAGCTATTGCTTCTAAAATGATGATGGAACATCTACAGGTAATAGTAGAATTGAGTGAAAAGGCATCTGTTACTGATTATATGATTGAAACAGAGGATGACACTCAAAATCGTAAGCTAGAAATGACTATAGATGAATTAGATCTATCTGTTCGTTCTTACAACTGCTTAAAGCGTGCAAGCTTAAATACAGTTGCAGAATTAGCTGCTAAGAGCGAAGAGGATATGATGAAGGTTCGTAACCTAGGAAGAAAGTCATTGAAAGAAATTAAAGAAAAGTTAGAAGCCTTAGGATTAGGCTTTAAGAAAGATTAATCATAAGGAGGATATCAAATATGGCATACAGTAGATTACGTCGTAGTTCAGACCAAAGAAAAGCTTTACTTCGTGACTTAGTTACTGATTTAATTTTGAATGGTCGCATTGAAACTACCGAAGCCAAGGCTAAGGAATTAAAAAGATTAGCTGATAAAATGGTAACTTTAGGAAAGACCAATACACTTCACTCCCGTCGTCAAGCTGCTACACTCGTACGTTTTGAGAAGGCTGAAGATGGACAATATGCTATTCAAAAGCTATTTAGTGAAATTGCCCCAAAATTTGCTAGCCGTAATGGAGGTTACACTCGTGTAATTAAGACTGGTTTCCGTCGTGGAGACTCAGCTCCTATGGCTATAATTGAATGGGTTGAATAAAAGATTAAGGGTGCACAAAAGTGCACCTTTTTATATTGCCTTTATTACAATTAAAGATAAATCATCTTTGAGTTTTCCTTTTTCTTTCTTTTTTAAATAATCAACGATAGAATAGCAAGCCTCTTCAGCAGTTTGTTCTTGATTAATAAGATTTTCAAATTCTTTGTTTTCCATAAAATCGCTAATTCCATCAGATAATAAGAAAATGAAATCACCACTAAATAAATCTAGCTCGTATGCTGAATTGACATCATCTAATTTTAAAGGTAGGGCTTGATTCTCATATTTTAGTAGCTTTTGATTGTGATAAATATATGTAGTAGAAGATCCCATTTTATATAGATTCATTTTTCGACTTGCAGGGTCTATGCTTAAGAAATCTAGTGTTGCATACCGATCATAATTACTTCTTAGCTCATAAATATCCTCTAAAAGCTTTAGAATAGTCTTTGTACGGAAATGATAACTAGATAAGGTGGATATCGTTTTAAGAGCATCTATAGACTCTGTATAGGCATTATAGCCACTTCCCATTCCATCGCTTAACGCAAACACATAAGAATTGTTATAATCCTTTTTAATATAGTAATTATCTCCACTCATTAGGTTACCTTCCTTAGCTAAAACTGTATGAGCGTAGGTAATCTTTATTTGTGCTTTTTTGTAAAAATAAATTTGATCATTTGTACGCTTAATCTCAAGACGTTCTCCAAATGCTTTATAAGCACATCTTAGAAATAAAGATTCTATAATAGGCTTATGAGTATCTATTTTTATAGAAAAATATAATGAAGATGAAGCTAGATTAATATCAAGAGCGTTTATAGGATATCCAAAGCTGAATAATAA
>CAMWJY010000070.1 GCA_947174685.1 uncultured Mollicutes bacterium
TTCAACTAAATTGACTGTCCTTAGGACAGTCTTTTTTTGTACTGTATTCGTTTTGATATCGACTGAAAAATAAAATGATTGACTTCAAACAATATTAATTTTATAATAGATAATCGTACGGAAAGGGAGTACAGATATGTCAGATTTTGGATTAGAAATTAAACATTTAAATAATATGATTCATAGGCATTTTGCTAATCTTAAAACTACAGAAATCTTAAATGAGCTCACAGGAAGTAATGGCTATATTATTATCTATCTTATGGAGCATAAGGATGAATTAATTACCCAAAAGAATATAGAAGAGGTTTTAGGCATTACGCGTTCAACTGCCTCTATTGTGTTGTCTAATATGGAAAAAAATAAACTCATTACTCGCGAGGTCCTAAAAAGAGATAGTAGAATTAAGAGTATTCATATTACTTTGAAGGGCAAGGAACTATATGAGACGATGACCCTAGAGAAAAATGAATTTGAACAAAAGCTAAAAAAGGGGTTTACAGAAGAGGAAGAAGCACTTTTTTTAAGCTTTATAAAACGGATAAAACAAAACATTAAGGAGGAAATGAAATGATTAAGATTTTAATGAAGAGCATAAGAGAATATAAAAAAGCATCTCTTTTAGCACCATTTTTTGTTGCTTTAGAGGTGGTTATGGAATGCTTGATTCCCTTATTAATGTCCTATATCCTAGGTAGAGCTCAGGAGGATATTCCTGATACTAAATTAATCATTATCTTAAGCTTAGTTATTGTTGTTTTAGGATTTTTCTCTTTAACCTTTGGTGTTTTATCAGGTAAGTTTGGAGCAATTGCTGCTGCAGGCTTTGCTAAAAATTTAAGAAGAGATTTATTCTTTAAATCACAGGATTTTTCTTTTGAAAATATTGATAAATTTTCTTCAGCTTCTTTAGTTACACGTATGACTACAGACGTTTCCCATATTCAAATGGCTTATGGTATGATTATTCGAATTACGGTTAGAGTCCCTCTTATGATGATTTTTTCAGTATCTTTAACCTTCTTAATGTCTGTAAAAATTGGCTTGATTTATCTTGCATTTATTCCTCTTTTAGGTTTGATTCTATTTATTATAGTAAAATGTGCAATGCCAAGATTTGATAAGGTATTCCATAAATATGATAAGCTAAATGCATCTGTAGAAGAAAACATTAAAGGGATTCGTGTTGTTAAGACCTATGTTAGAGAGGATTACGAAAAGGAAAAGTTTAAAAAATCTGCAGAAGAGGTTCGTAATGATTTTGTGAAGGCAGAAAGAATTGTTGCTTGGAATCAGCCTGTAATGATGTTCTTTATGTATATTTCCTTAACTGTAGTATCCTTTTTTAGTGCATATTTGATTGTAACTACAAATAGTTCAGAATTAGGAATAGAAAATGTTTCTGCAGTGATTACCTATGGCACACAAATCCTAATGAGTTTAATGCTGCTCTCTATGATTTTTGTTATGCTATCCTTATCTATTTCCTCTATGCGACGTGTAGTAGAAGTCCTTAAGGAAGAAAGTACAATAAAGAATCCAGAGGATCCTATCTATGAAGTAGAGGATGGTTCTATAGAATTTAAGAATGTGTCCTTCAAATATTCCTTAGAGGCAGAGAAATTTGCTTTAGCAGATGTCAATATAAAAATTGAATCTGGACAGACGATTGGTATCTTAGGTGGTACAGGTTCTTCAAAAACAACCTTTGTGAATTTACTATCTAGACTTTATGATACAACTGTTGGTGAGGTTATTGTTGGTGGAAAAAATGTTAGGGAGTACGATTTGAAAACCTTAAGAGATTCTGTAGCGGTCGTATTACAAAAGAATGTTCTTTTCTCTGGTACAATTTTGGATAACTTGAGATGGGGAAATGAAAATGCCACATTAGAAGAAGCTCAAGAGGCTTGTCACTTAGCTTGTGCAGATGAATTTATTGAGCAGTTCCCTGAAAAGTATAATACCTATATTGAGCAAGGAGGTACCAATGTTTCTGGAGGACAGAAACAAAGGCTTTGTATTGCAAGAGCCCTACTTAAACAGCCAAAGGTATTAATCTTGGATGACTCTACTAGTGCAGTTGATACTAAAACAGATGCTATTATTCGTAAATCCTTTAAAGAAAGTATTCCTAATACAACAAAGATTATTATTGCCCAAAGAGTTTCTTCTATTGAAGAAGCAGATAAGATCATTGTTTTAGATGGTGGGAAAATTAATGCAATTGGAACTCATGAGGAGCTTCTTGCAAGTAACTCCATTTATCAGGAAGTATATTATTTACAAAATAAAAAGGAGGAAGAATAAAATGAAAAAAAGAAGAATTAGTTTAAAAACTTTAGTTCCTATTGTTAAGCGTTTAATATCCTCCTATAAATTACCTTGTTTTATTGTACTCATTTGTTTGATTATTTCTGCAGTAAGTAATATTGCTGCCAGTGTATTTTTACAACAGATTATCTCTGTTATCGAAAAGGCTCTTAAGGAACAAGAGGGAACCCTAGAGCTATTTAACGAAATACAACCAAAGCTATTTAATATTTTAATTGTAATGGTAAGTCTATATGGAGTAGGAATTCTATCCTCTATCGTTTATAATCAAATTATGGCTGTAATTGGGCAGGGATTCTTAAATAAGATTCGTCAGGAAATGTTTAATAAGATGGAATCTTTACCAATTAAATATTTTGATCGTCATCTTCATGGGGATATTATGAGTCATTATACAAACGATGTAGATTCCTTAAGACAGTTTGTATGTCAATCCTTACCACAGTGTATTTCAACTGGATTAAGTATTATCTTTGCTATTGCAATTATGCTTACCTATAGTGTTTGGTTATTCTTGATTGTAATCATAGGTGCAGTAGCTATGTTATTCGTTACTAGAAGAATTGGTGGAAATTCAGCGAAGTACTTTATGCAGATGCAAATTAGTACAGGTAAATGTGAAGGCTATATTGAAGAGATGATGCATGGTGCTAAGGTGGTTAAGGTTTTCTCTCATGAAGAAGCATGTAAGGAAGAATTTGATAAAATTAACAATCAGCTTTTTAATGATACTAAGACTGCTAACCATTTTTCCAATATCCTAATGCCTATCTTAGGTAATATAGGAAATATACAGTATTCTTTAATTTCCATTATTGGTGTGGTATTTTATATTACATCTGTTCCTAACGTATCCATTACAGGTATAGGTGCAATGAGTATGGCTATTATCATTGCTTTCCTTCCAATGTCAAAACAGTTTAGTCAAAGCGTATCTAATATCTCACAGCAGGTTTCTATGATTGCTATGGCTATGGCTGGTACACAAAGAATTTTAGATTTATTGGCAGAAGAACCAGAAGCAGATGAAGGCTATATCACTTTAGTCAATACCGAGGTAGTTGATGGCAAGCTTATGGAAACAAGCTCTCGTAGTAACTCCTGGGCTTGGAAGGTACCAAATGAAGAGGGAAGCAAACTGGTTCCTTTAACAGGAGATATCAAGCTAGAGGATGTTGATTTTGGATACTACCCAGAAAAGATTGTATTACATGATGTCAATATTTTTGCAAACCCAGGTCAAAAGATTGCATTTGTTGGTGCTACAGGTGCTGGTAAAACAACAATTACGAACCTAATTAATCGTTTCTATGAAATTCAAGAGGGTAAGATTCTATATGATGGTATTGATATTACTAATATTAAAAAGGATGATTTAAGAAGAAGCTTAGGCATTGTTTTACAGGATACAAATCTGTTTACAGGAACAGTTATGGAAAACATTCGTTATGGAAGATTAGATGCTACTGATGAGGAAGTTTATGAAGCTGCTAAAATAGCCAATGCTTATGACTTCATTACCCGTCTTCCAGAAGGCTTTAATACGATGCTAACTGGAGATGGGGCGAATTTGAGTCAAGGCCAGCGTCAGCTATTAAGTATCGCAAGAGCTGCAGTGGCAGATGCTCCAGTTATGATTTTAGATGAGGCAACCTCATCTATTGATACTAGAACAGAAAGCTTAGTTCAAAAGGGTACAGACCAGTTAATGGAAGGAAGAACAGTCTTTGTAATTGCACATAGATTATCTACAGTAAGAAACTCAGACTGTATTATGGTTTTAGACCATGGTAGAATTATTGAGCGTGGTAGTCATAACGATTTATTAAAAGAAAAAGGAACCTATTATCAGCTTTATACAGGTGCCTTTGAATTAGAATAAAGGATTAAAAAAATGATCGTCAATAGCGATCATTTTTTAATCCTCAAATAATGAGAGTTGTTCAAAGCCTTCCTCTTCGTATAAGGTATGCATATCTTTAAATATTTCATCATTGTCACATAAGATATCATTGGCTTTACAAAATTTTAGGAAGAAATCATAAAGATATTTATGATATTTAGAATTACAGATGTAATTGTTTTTAAATTCCTTCATGTATTGTTTTTTTAGTTTTGGAAAATGCTCATCTAGCTTTTGATAGAAGTATTCTCGATTTCCCTCTCTTAAAGTTAAACCAAATCCAAAACAGATAATTCCTTTAACCTGAGCTTCCTTACACATACTAAGTATGCCTCTTAGATTATCTAAGGTATCATTGATAAAGGGAAGAATAGGAGATAACCACACATAGGTTTCTATGCCTGCTTCATTTAATTTCTTTAATACTTCAAATCGTTCTTTAGTGGTACAAACATTAGGTTCAACAATTTTACATAGCTCTTCATCATAGGTGGTAAGAGTGATAGAAACCTTAGCTTTAGCTTGTTTATTGATTTTTTTCAACAAATCTATGTCTCTAAGAATTAAATTAGATTTTGTTTGTAAATGTATTCCATATCCATATTTATATATAATTTCAAGCATTTTTCTAGTTATGCCTAATTCTTTTTCTAAAGGAGTATAGGGATCAGACATAGAACCAGTAGAGATGATGGATTTCTTTCTTTTTTTCTTAAGCTCATCTTCTAAAAGCTCTAGGGCATTTTCTTTAACTTCAATATCTTCAAATTCATGATTCATGTTATAGCACTTACTTCTAGAATCACAATAGATACATCCATGCTCACAGCCTCTATATATATTCACTCCATTATTTGCGCTTAAAATGCCTTTAACAGTCGTATAATGCATTCTATCCCTCCTCATCTTTCATTATAGCATAAGCATACTACAAAAAAGAAGTTATTTTTTTCAAAAAATAGCAAATATTTCTTGACATTATTTTATATTTTGCTATAATAATCAATGCAAGTAAAAAATGGACCCTTAGCTCAGTTGGTAGAGCAACTGACTCTTAATCAGTGGGTCTGGAGTTCGAGTCTCCAAGGGTCCACCATTTTAATTAGCTTGAAATATCAATTCATTTTGATAGTGGAAGAGGGTGTAGTGAACCCTCTTTTTTCTTGCCTAGACCCAGTGGACTAAGGAATC
>CAMWJY010000071.1 GCA_947174685.1 uncultured Mollicutes bacterium
AGAAGAACCTATATCGGAGCTTTACCTGGTCGTATTCTAAAGGGAATGAAGGATGCAGGCTCTGTTAATCCAGTATTCCTACTAGATGAAATTGATAAGATGACTGCTGATTATCGTGGAGATCCAGCTGCTGCAATGCTTGAGGTTTTAGACCCTGAACAAAATAAATATTTCTCTGATAATTATTTAGAGGAGCCTTATGATTTATCGCAAGTGATGTTTATCACTACAGCCAATGATTTATCCAATATTCCTGCTCCTTTAAGAGATCGTATGGAAATTATTGAGCTTTCAAGCTACACTGAAATTGAGAAGTTTAATATTGGCTTTAAGCATCTATTAAAGAGAAATCTAGATGAGCATGGTTTAAAAGAAGAACAATTAACCATAGAGGATGATGCAATGTATGCGATTATTCAAAACTACACTAGAGAAGCTGGTGTACGTGAATTAAATCGTATGATTGCCACAATCTGCCGTAAGACAGTGAAGAAAATATTAATTGATAAGATTGAAAGCCAAGTGGTAACCTGTGATAATTTATCTGAATTCTTAGGTAAGATTCGTTTTACGAACAATAAGAATCGTGAGATAGATCAGGTAGGTATTGTTACTGGACTTGCTTACACACAATTTGGTGGAGATACACTAGATATCGAGGTTATGACCTATCCTGGTAAGGGAGGGTTACAGCTTACAGGTAAGCTTGGAGATGTAATGAAGGAATCTGCTCAAGCAGCATATTCCTATGTAAGAAGCCATGCAAAGGATTATGGAATTGATAATGAGGTCTTCGAGAAGAATGATGTTCATATCCATGTTCCAGAGGGAGCAGTTCCTAAGGATGGTCCTTCAGCAGGTGTTACTCTTACAACTGCAATTGTATCTGCACTTGCGAATAAGCCAGTAGATTGTCATATTGGTATGACTGGAGAAATCACTTTAAGAGGTCAGGTTTTACCAATTGGTGGTTTAAGAGAGAAGTCTATTGCTGCACATCGTAGTGGTCTAACAACCATCTTTATTCCTAAGGAAAATGAAAGAGATATCGAAGATATTCCTGAAGAGGTAAGAAGTGTTTTAGAGATAAGACCTGTTTCTCATATTAAAGAAATTTTAAATAAAGTTTTTGAATAGTTATTACTACAGCCTAAATTCAGGCTGTAGTTTTCTTTTGCTATTTTTAAGCTTTAATGATATAATTTATGAAGAAGGGAGTGTCGATAATGAAGAATCCTATATTATATGTCATCGGAGATTCTACAGTTTCTAGCTTCAATGATCCTTATTATTATCCAAGATATGGCTATGGAACAAAGCTAGATTGCTATTTTAAAAATATTATGGTTATGAATTTGGCCTTATCTGGAAGAAGCTCAAAAAGCTTTATAGAAGAAGAAAACTATAAGTTTTTAATGGAACAGCTTGAACCAAACGATTTTTTAATGATTGGATTTGGTCATAATGATGAAAAAAGCGATGATCCTTTACGATTTACAGATGCTTCTAAGCCTTTAGAGGATAAAGGTTCCTTTTCTTATTCATTATATGAAAACTATATCAAACCCGCTTTAGAAAAAAAAGCCATTCCGATTTTGTGTACACCAATTTGTAGAGTTGATTTCAAGGATGATTATTCTAAAAACAGTGGTCATATAACTCCTAATGGTGATTATAGAGAAGCGATTATAAATCTTGGAAAAAGGATAAATATTCCAGTCTTAGATTTAACCTTGGCTACAAGAAAGCAGTATATCCATCTTGGACATACTGAAGCAATGAAATTTCATGCAACTATTGCAGGAAAACTGGATAAAGATGAAAATATTGTTCCTGACCTTTCTACAGTCGATACAACACATTTAAATTCCTATGGAGCAAAGAATGTAGCTCATCTTATTGCAAAGCTCATCAAGGATACAGATTGTCCTTTGAAGGAGTACCTAAGTGAAGAGCTAGAAGAACCCAAGGAATCTAAAGATTTAATACCAAATCCAAACTACAAGGTGCGTGTATATAATCCGCCTTGCTTAAGAGAGTATCACCCCAAAAATCATTTTAAAACAATTTCCGATGGTTGGTATGGTACAGCCTTTGGAGATTGTGGAGGCTGCCCAGATGAACAAGAGCATGGCTTTATTGCCAAGGAGATGGATAAAGGAATTTTCCAGGTTGGGCAAAAAGCAGCTTCTGCTAAAGGGAAAATATCTTTACTTTCAGATGGTTTAGCCTTTTGTTTTAGAAGGATAGCTAAAGAGGATAATTTTACTTTAAAGGCTAAAGCAAAGGTTCTTAAAACATCCAATGTGAAGCAAGCAGGCTTTGGTTTAATGCTAAGAGATGATTGTTATATCAATCAAAAGGCAAATTCAGAAATCATTACTTCAAATTTCTTAGCTACTGGTTTAGTTACAACAGAGCTAACAATGAGCCCTATCTTTTACAGAGAACAAAATGAACTCCATAAGGAAGAGCCATTACTTAACTTTTTGTATCAAGAAGAGGAGACTGCAGAGCTAAAGATAGAGCGTGTTGGTCAGTCTATGACGATGAGCTTAATCTATAGAGGAACCTGCTATTCGAAGGTTTATGTGGATTTTGATTTGTTAGCAGTTGATCATAATTTCTTTTATGTAGGAATGTTTGCTACTAGAGGAACAGTTGTAGAATTTAGCGATGTTGATTTTCAAATTACTGGAAAATCTCAAGGCGCTTAAAAATAAAAAAGGAGTTATTATGAAAAAGATTATTTTTGCAATTTTTAGTTTAATTTTATTAGTATTCTTAGCTTCTTGCGATACTAGGGTAGTGCCAACAACTCTTTCAGCTCCAACAATTACAATAAGTGAAAATGTAGTTTCTTGGGAAGAGGTTGAACATGCAGATAGCTATATAGTAAATCTTAATGGAACAGCTTTAGAAGCTCAAACAACTACAAATTATACAATTTCTGCAACTGAGGCAGGGGAATATACTGTTAAGGTAAAAGCTATTTCTAAAAATCATGATATGTATATAGATAGTGATTATTCTAACTCAGTTACTTATAGTATTTCTAAAAAAGAACCAATAGCTCTTTCCATACCTACAATTTCGTTAAAGGACAATATAGTTTCATGGGAAAAGGTAGATTATGCAGATACCTATATAGTAAATCTTAATGGAACGGATTTAGAAGCTCAAACTGCTAAAGAATATACTATCACTGCAAGTGAAGCAGGAGAGTATGTGGTAAAGGTAAAGGCTATTTCTAGTGACCATAATATATATTTAGATAGTGATTATTCTTTAACAGTAATCTATATTATTTCTAAAAAAGAACCAATAGCCCTTTCCATACCTACAATTTCTTTAAAAGAAAATATAGTATTTTGGGAAGAAGTAGAAAATGCTGATGGCTATATTGTTAATTTCAATGGAATAGATTTAGAAGCTCAAACTGCTAAAGAATATACTATCTCTGCAAGTGAAGCAGGAGAGTATGTGATAAAGGTAAAAGCAATCTCTAGTGACCACACTGCATATTTAGATAGTGACTATTCTGTAACAGTAACCTATACTATTTCTAAAAAAGAACCAATAGCCCTTTCTATCCCAGCAATTTCTTTAAAAGAAAATATAGTATCTTGGGAAGAAGTAGAAAATGCTGATGGCTATGTTGTTAAATTCAATGGTACTGCCTTAGAGGTACAAACTGAGGCTTCTTATACAATAGAAGCTAAAGAAGATGGAGATTATGAGGTAGAAGTAAAAGCTATCTCTTATCAATCTGATTTGTATTTAGACAGTGAATTTTCTGATGTAGTCATATATCATTACGAGGCACCTTTTGAGAAGGTTCCTGCAACGTTATTTGTTGTAGGTGATTCTACTCTAGCAAGCTTTTCGGATTCTTATTATTATCCACGTTATGGATATGGAACACAGCTATCTAATTATTTTGATGAAGCAATCAAAGTAAACAATCTAGCCTTATCTGGAAGAAGCTCAAAGAGCTTTATTACAGAGACAAATTATAAAACCTTAAAGAATAGCTTAAAGGCAGGAGATTATTTATTGATAGGTTTTGGCCATAATGATGAAAAGAGCGATGATAAGGATCGTTTTACGGATGCTTCTAAGCCTTTAACTGATTCTAATTCATTTGCATATAGCTTATATGAATACTATATCAAATTAGCCTTAGATAAAGGTGCCACTCCGATTTTATGTACACCAATTGTTCGTGCAGATAAGAATAATACCTATACAGGCTCTAATGGACATGTAACCTCAACTGGTGATTATGCTCAAGCCATTGTTGAGCTTGGACAAGAGAAGAACGTTACTGTAATTAATTTAAGAGATTTAACTAAAGCAAAATATTCTAGCATTGGCTACAATGAAGCAATATATTATCATGCCATGACCTCTGGTAAAAAAGAAGAATCAGATATTGTAGTAGATACGAATTCTGTAGATACAACCCACCTCAACATTTTTGGCGCAAAATATGTTGCCTATTTAGTAGCTTCGGAATTAAAGAAAACAACAAATATCCTAGGGAAATATGTATTAGAGGATATTAAGGAGCCAACGAAGGATAAAGATTTAGTAATGAATCCTAACTATAAATTTATTGATTATACGTCTCCAAATCTAGCATCTTATCAAGCTCCAGCTCAATTTAAAACAACAAGTGAAGGCTGGTATGGAACCGCCTTTGGAGATTGCGGTGGAGATCCTTCCGCTTCAGTAAATGGATATCGAGCTAAGGAAAACAATGGAGTATTCGAAGTTGGTCAAACCACAGCCTCTGCTAAAGGAAAATTTGCGAGTGCAGGTGATGGCTTTGCTTTCCTTTTCCAACAGATTTCTAAGGAGAAGAATTTTGAAATTACTGTTACAGCTAAAATAACGAGCACATCTTCAATTAAGCAAGCTGGCTTTGGACTAATGCTAAGAGATGACTGTTTTATCAATCAAACAGATAAAACCAAAACAATTACGTCAAACTATCTTACTGCAGGCTTTGTTACTAAGGATAGCAGTATGAATGCATTATTCTATAGAGAAAATTCCTCCTTAGTAAATAATGCAAATAATATTTCTTCTTTATACGCGGTTGATGATACTGCTGAGCTTTCGATTATTCGTTTAGGTCAGTCTATTACAACAACTGTAGTATATAAGGGAAAAACATATACTCATACCTACTATGACTTTGATTTATTCTCTGTTGATACAGATTACATGTATATTGGAATGTTTGCTACTAGAGGAACAGTTGTTGAATTTACAAATGTGAATTTAGTCATTACAGGTATTTCACAAGGGGCATAAGGAAACTATCAAGGACACACTATAAAGTGTGTCTTTTTTAATGGCCCTTTAACTTTTTAGGGGGTCAAGGGAGAATAGGGTATTTACCAAATTAGGG
>CAMWJY010000072.1 GCA_947174685.1 uncultured Mollicutes bacterium
TGAAAAGTGGTATCAAGATTTATTTATTTTTAGTATTATATTTAACAGTAGCAACCGTAATCTATACAATCTATATCAACAAGACCAGTCAGGACTTCAATTTGATTGCAAAGCTTGTCATTGGTGGCGTTGCTTATATGATGTTAGGATTTACCTACGCAAATGCAGTTCATAAAAAAGGACTTATCATTGGTTTATTTGTAGGAATATTACATTTCTTTTTGATTGCTTTAGTGTATTTTTTATGCACTGGAAAATTTGAATTTCAGGTTTTACCCTTCTTTATTTGCATCCTACTTTCTGGTATTGGTGGAATGCTGGGTGTGAATCTTAAGAAATTATTTTAAAAATCATTTAAAATATGATACAATAAGCAATGGGTGATATTTATGAAGCCATTAGCTTATCGAATTAGACCAAAAACATTTGAAGATATTGTAGGACAGGATCATTTAGTTGGGCCTAAGGGAGTCATTAGAAAAATGCTAGATTCCAATCAGCTTTGTTCCATGATTTTATATGGACCAGCCGGCTGTGGAAAAACCTCTATAGCCGAGGTAATTGCCAGCTATTTTGCTCTCAATTCCTATCATTATAACGCTTCTATTGATAATAAGGCTAAGCTTAAGGAAATTGCTGAAGCTGCAAAGCTATATCAAAATGTTATTTTGATCATTGATGAAATTCATAGAATGAAAAAGGATGTTCAGGATTTCCTTCTTCCCTTTGTAGAATCAGGAGCCTTAACGATTGTCGGCTTAACAACAGAAAATCCTTATCGGGCAATCAATCCTGCCATTCGTTCTAGAACCCATATCTATCGTCTAAATGAAATAACTAAGGAAGATATCATAAAGCTTCTAAAGAAAACAATTGACCAGGAAAAAATGAAGGTAATCACTGAAGATATCTTGGAGTATATTGCCATTGTATCTTCTTGTGAGGTACGTTCCAGTTTAAATATGCTTGAAATTGCAAATATGCTAGATCAAGAGGAATTAACTTTAGAGAATGTTAAAGCTTTAATCGGCAAAAAAAGCTTCGCCATTGATGAAGAAGGTGAAAGCTATTATGATATTGCTTCTGCAATGATTAAGTCTATCCGTGGTAGTGATCCAAATGCCGCTGTGCATTATCTTGCAAGACTTCTTCAATCAGAGGACATTGAATTCATTGCTAGACGATTGATGATTTTAGCTTATGAGGATGTTGGACTTGCAAATCCAAATGTTGGACCCAGAGTTTATGCGGCATGTCATACTGCTTTAGAGGTAGGACTTCCAGAGGCAAGAATTCCTTTATCCTATGCTGCAGTAGATTTAGCTACTTCTCCTAAAAGCAATTCTGCCTATTTGGCAATTGATGCTGCCTTAGCAGATTTAGAACAGATGACCTCGATGCAAATCCCTCCACATATCCTAAATAAAGAATTAAAAAGCCATAAATATACCTATCAGTATCCGCATGATTTTAAGGGTGGCTATGTGAAACAGCAATACCTTCCTGATGATCTTATCGATAAGGTTTATTATGAGCCAAAGGATACGGGAGCATATGAACGGGGAGTTAAAGAATATTTAACTAAGCTAAAACAAAGCTAGAATTTAATTTTATCAAAGTCTGTAATAGATACATAAGGTGTTTGTCCATGATACAAGGTATTATCCTTGCGAATGAGGACATCACCTTTTTTTTGTAATCTACAAGCCATATCACTACCAAAAAGCTTCACAGAGGTAGAAACATCACTCATATTAAAGGCAATAATATCGCACTTGTTCATCTCTAGTTTAGCAAGTGCATTTTTATTTCTTGCAACGATAATCATTGTCATACCTACCCTTGAGGCAAATCTTATGGCATAGGAAATCTTTTGATATAGTCCACTAGAAATACTTGCCAAATCTAAACACAAAAAATGAAATTGGGGAAACATAGGCTCCATCTCTAGATTAGATTTTTTAATTTGCGCATTGGCTTCTTCAATGCTGTCACAATTAAAATACTTTAAAACCTCATTTCTTCTTTCATACTCACTGAAGGCTTCATCTAAGGCAATAGATGCAGACTTTTCATTATTGACATACAAAAAGCCATCCTTATTCATTTGGGGAAATTCATGCTCAAAATCATAGAAATAGATTTCACTATATTTAATGTTCTTTATTAAAATACTTAAAACAAGGCTTCTGATAAAGGTCTTAATTCCACTGGTTGCATCTCCGGTTAAAACAATAAGTCTTCCTTCCTTTGCCTCAAAGCCAATATGATTCCCATTCACATCTACAGCCAAAGGAATCATTTTACTGCTTCCCTCCTCCATAAGCATAGACTTTAGAGTCAAGAGCTTACGAAACTGATTCGGATAATCTAGGGCATAGCCATTTTCCTGTTTGATAAAAAAGCACTGTCTGTTAAAGAAACCTAGGATTGTCTTAATCTCATCTTCATTTTTATGAGCAAATTTCATCAAAAAGCGGGAAGAGGAATAGGAGGTATGATAGCTATCTACCATAACATAAATCTTTCTTTCTCTGACAAATTCTTTAAAGCTTTGAAATTTCTCTTTATTGATTTCATTTTGCAAGGTGAAATTGACTTGCTCTTCTGTATCCTCTAAGGATTGCATCGTCATTTTTTTAGTTGCCTTTTTAGATATTGTAGGATAATGAAGGCTTTTAAAATATTTTTGGGTGGCTGCAATCGCCTGTTTTGGAAATTTAGTAAGATGTCCTCCCTTAAAGATGCGTAGCAATTTTAAGTTGGCTAAATAGCAAATGCCAATAAACATAAAAGCAATGCCTAGCAGAATACTTCCAATCTTACTTACTAGAAGGCAAGACACCTGTAAAACTAAAGCTCCTATAATCCCACCACCACAGCTATAGCTAATATTGTAAGATTTTAAATAATGCTTATAAAGATCTAATGTCTTACTTAAAACATTGGTACTAGACATTCCTAGTGCGTCATATAGTCCTAAATGAGCAAACATCAATACAGCTATAAATATAAACACACATCCAATAAAGGAAATATGATGCGTATCTAGTCTCTTTTTGAAAATCAAAAATATAACACAGTAACCTAAAATAAATGCTAGAATTGCAGTAGAAAAATCACCAATTAAAAAACTAAAAAATAGAGCCAGTATTCTTCCAGCTAGACCTACTCTTCCTATCAGTAAAATACATAAAATACTCACACAGGTACAGACTGCAACATATAAGTAATCCTTCTTCTCACGAATGATATGATTCTTAACCTTAGGCATAAAATCAGCTCCACACGCGTACTATAGCATGTGTTTATTAAAAAAAATGATGAAAAAAAGGCTACTTCGTAACCTTTTTAGAATTTTCTATATCCGTTGAAATCAGCACAGGAATGATAATTGGATTTCGTTTGGTTTTCTTATTGATAAAATGCTGAAGTTCAGTTTTTAACGTATTCTTATACTCACTCCAGTTGATAAACTTATTCACTAAAAACTGAATGGAAACCTTCTTAAATACTTCAATAATATCCGTATTTAAGTCACCATCTGCAGTTGTATAGACGAAGCCTTTTGTAATAATTTCCGGACCTGCCACTAAGGATTTTGTACGAGGATTGATATTTGCACAAAGCATCAAAAGTCCATCCTCAGCAAGTAGCTCACGATCACGCATAACGACATCTCCTACATCCTTAAATGCCTTGCCATCTAGCATAATCTCACCAACAGGAGCCTCACCAGTAATTCCTCTATATTCTCCATCAATGAAGGTTGCAATATCACCAGAATCTAAAATAATGATTCTGTCATCCTCATATCCTAAACAGTTTGCCACAATACGAAGCGCATATTGATGACGATATTCTCCAATCACTGGAACCACATATTTAGGCAATAGGATATTAATCATCTGCTTGATTTCTTCTCTGTTTGCAGAGGAGTGAGGAAGTAAATTTGTTTTAAATTCCTTAACATTTGTAGTTACACGATATATGATATCAAGTGTACGAGCTGCCATTTTTTCAGTACCTAAATAAGGATTCGTTAAAATCACAATCGTATCTGTTGGCTCAAGATGAATCAATCTGTCGATATTTTTTGCCATTCGCTGTAGCATAAAATATGGCTCATGACGTTCTCCAGTAACTAAAACCACCAGGTTTTTATCATTATTCTTAATCTTATCATCAATGAATTTCAAATTAGCCAAATTCTTTTCTGGACATTTTAAATATCCTAGCTGCATAGCCTGATTTACTAATCTTTGGGTTTTTCTTCCTAAAATAGCAATCTTCTTATCCTCAGCAACGGCGATATCAATAATCTGCTGAATTCTTAATAGGTCAGAGGAAAATAGTGTGAATATTACACGATTGTCAGAATGTGTTAAGATGTTTTTAATACGGAGGTTAAATTCCATAATTGTTCCTCTGTTTTGATCATTATCTGCACCTAAGCTTTCAGTCATTAAAGCTAGAACGCCTTCTTTTGAGAAAATTGCAAGCTCTCTATACATTTGGGCATAGTTAATCTTTGAATTTTGATCAAAATTATAGTTGCCAGTATAAATTATATATCCATCAGGAGTTTTGATGGCAATACCCAAGCAATCAGGAATACTATGTGCTACATCAAAGAAACGTACATCAATGTCCTTAAAATGTAATAAGGATTTAGAATTTACTGTGATAAACTTATTTTGTTCAATAGAATATTCCTCTTCTTTTAAACGATCTAATAATACCGCCATAGTAAATTTAGAAGCATAGACAGGTACCTTCATTTCTTTTAAAATATTGTATACTCCACCAATATGATCATCGTGAGCATGAGTTAAAAAGATACCAACCACTCTGTTTTTATTTTGAACTAAAAAGGAAATATCATTGATTATCATATCCACACCATATAGCTCAGCTGTAGGATATTTTAATCCTGCATCTAAAATAAATAATCGATGATTTACTTCTACAACATATAAATTTTTTCCATCCTCTTGGAGTCCACCAAGCGAAAATATGTTCAGCTCTGCCATACAAAATCATAGAATAGCAAAAAGGCTATTCTTCCTCCTACTCAGTTTAAGAATCGAATACTTCGTTGTTTTAATTATAATCTATTTAAACGTAATTTTCAATATATTTTTTAATAATATTTGCAGCAGAAATATATGCAAATTTAGAAGGGATTGCACCAACGATTTCATATTGAATTTTATAGTCATTTATTTTATTGATATCAAACCCATAAGGTGCAGATGCCACATCAATAATTCTTTTATCCGTTAATTTTGAATAATCCCAATCTAAATTATAAGGAACCGTATTAATTATGTCTATTATACACATCTACGAGCAGACGAGACTGCTGAGCATATCGTGTTGCG
>CAMWJY010000073.1 GCA_947174685.1 uncultured Mollicutes bacterium
CTAAAGGTGAGAAATCCTCCTTTAGACTTTGATTTTTTACCTGTACCTTACCATAAGAGGTAAAGGCTGTTCCATGCCTTGCATTTCTTGAGGGAAGGACACAGTCAAACATATCTATTCCATTCATAGAACCAATAATTAAATCATCTGGAGATCCTACTCCCATTAAATATCTAGGCTTATCTTTAGGCATAATGGTCTTTAAATATTCTAGCATTTCATACATTTCTTGTTTAGATTCTCCTACAGATAATCCACCTATAGAATATCCAGGAAAATCAATTTTCATAAGTTCTTCTAAGCAATATTTCCTTAAATCCTTATTTCCAGCTCCTTGGACAATCCCAAATAGAGCTTGAGTATCTGGATTCTTATGAGCATCCTTACCACGCTTTGCCCAGCGGATGGTTCTATCAATAGAGTCCTTTAAATAGGCCTCACTTGCATGAAAGGGAGGACACTCATCAAAGCTCATAATGATATCAGCACCTAAATTGTTTTGGATGGCGATAGATTTCTCAGGAGATAAAAAGAGCTTTTCTCCAGATTTATGATGTCTAAATTCTACACCCTCTTCTGTAATTTTACGGATTTTAGATAAGGAAAACACCTGAAAGCCACCACTATCGGTAAGTAGGGCATGGTCCCATTTCATAAAGCCTCTAACTCCACCTGCCTTGGCAATGAGCTCATCTCCTGGCTGAAGCCATAGATGATATGTGTTGGCTAGTATCAAGCCATCACTAACCTCTTCTACCTCACTTGGAATAAGAGTTTTTACATTAGCCTTTGTTCCAACAGGCATAAAGATAGGAGTTTCAAAATCACCATGAGGGGTATGTAATATCCCATAACGCGCACCTGTTTGTTTACAGGTGTGTTTTAATTCATACCATACAGCTGGCATTTTAAATCACTTCTGCTTTCTTAATTACAACAGGTTTTAAAGGCATATCATGATAGTTCACATCAACACTTGCGATTTTATCTACTACCTCTATTCCTTCTGTAACGACACCAAAGGCAGCGTAAGAACCATCTAAATGTGGAGCATCCTTATGCATAATAAAGAATTGAGAGCTTGCAGAATCAGGAAACATACTTCTAGCCATAGAGATTACACCACGACTATGTAATAATGGGTTATTCACACCATTCTTTGCAAACTCGCCCTTAATCTTATCCTTAGAACCACCTGTTCCATTTCCAAGAGGGTCTCCTCCTTGAATCATAAAGCCTTCTATGACTCTATGGAAGGTTAGACCATTATAGAAACCAGTCTCAACTAGCTTAAGGAAATTCTTTACAGTGATAGGAGCAACATTAGGAAATAATTCTAGCTTTATCTTCCCATATCCTTCAACCTCAAGTAAAACATGAGGATTGTCATTTGACATAAATTCTTGATAATTCATATAAAAACCTTCTTTCTATTCTATGAGCATCGCATCTCCAAAGGAGAAAAAACGATATCTTTCTTTTACTGCTTCTTCATATGCCTTTAAAATAAATTCTCTTCCAGCTAGGGCACTTACAAGCATAATTAATGTGGACTTTGGCAAATGAAAATTTGTAATTTGAGCATCAATTGCTTTAAATTTATACCCTGGATAAATAAATATTTTTGTAGATGCACAACACTCTTTAAAGCCATTAGAGTACGCTGACTCTAAAGTTCTTGTTGAGGTAGTCCCCACCGCAATGATTCTTTTATGAGCTTCTTTGGCTCTATTTAAAGCCTCTGCGGCTTCCTTAGAAATCTCATAGTATTCTTCATGCATCACATGATTGGTTAAATCGTCTTCCTCTACAGGTCTAAATGTACCTAGACCTACGTGAAGTGTTATAAAAATGAGCTCTACACCTTTAGCCTTTAGTTTATCTAAAATTTCATTCGTGAAATGAAGACCAGCTGTAGGTGCTGCCGCAGAACCTGGATGCTTGGCATAAACCGTTTGATAACGGCTAGGATCCTCTAGCTTTTCATGGATATAAGGTGGGAGTGGCATAGAGCCTAAACGGTCTAATATCTCTACTAAAATACCATCATATAGAAGCTCAAACCTACAGATTCCCATATCCTCCTTAGCAATACATCTCGCTTTTAACTGTCCATTTCCAAAGGAGATGATAGAACCAATTTTAACTCTTCTTTGAGGCTTTGCTAAGGTTTCCCAGCAGTTTTCTCCTAAATCCTTTAAGAGTAATAGCTCTATTACAGCATTTGTTTCTTCCTTGATTCCAATAATTCTTGCTGGAATAACCTTAGTATCATTAAATACTAAGACATCATTCGAATCAAATAAATCTACAATATTCGAAAAAATCTTATGCTCAATCGTCTGATTTTTACGGTTCAATACCATAAGTCTGGATTCACTACGGTTTTTAAGTGGTGTTTGAGCAATCAATTCCTCTGGTAAGTAATAATCATAATCTGAAGTCTTTATCATGCAAACAACCCCTTCAAATAAGGTATTCCCAGCTCTTTATAGGCTTTCTCGGTAGCTACTCTTCCTCTACTTGAACGCTTGATGTAGCCCTCCTGTAAAAGGTATGGCTCATAGACATCCTCTATTGTAGAAACCTCTTCTGAGATAGTTGCAGCGATGGATTCTACTCCTACTGGTCCACCCTTAAAGGTATATATGATAGCCTTTAGATATCTGTGGTCTGTATAATCTAAGCCATTCTTATCAATACCCAGCTTAGATAAAGCTTCTGTACAGATTCCAAGTGTAATCTTACCTTCATTTTTTACATCAGCAAAATCACGAACACGTCTAAATAACCGGTTAGCAATACGAGGCGTACCTCTGCTTCTACTTGCAAGCTCCTCTAAGGCTTCAGTATCAATTTCTGCACCATAGACGCTAGCTGTTCTACTTACGATTAGCTTAAGCTCCTCTAAGGTATAATACTCTAATCTTAAAACTACACCAAAACGATCACGAAGTGGAGCAGATAAATCACCAAAACGAGTAGTAGCACCAACTAAGGTAAATGGTGGCAAATCTACACGAATACTTTTGGTGTTGCTGTCCTTACCAACCATAATGTCTAAGACATAATCTTCCATTGCACTATATAAAACCTCTTCTACATAACGAGGTAAACGATGAATTTCATCAATAAATAAAACATCACCCTCATTTAGAGTAGATAAGACTGCAGCTAAATCTCCACTACGCTCTATAGATGGACCTGAGATCACCTTTAAACTTGTCCCAAGCTCATTGGCTATAATTTGAGCAAGAGTTGTCTTACCTAATCCTGGAGGTCCATATAATAAAACATGGTCCAAAGATTCATTTCTCTTTAAGGCAGCCTGAATGTAGACATCAAGCATTTCCTTTGCAGCAGCTTGTCCAATATATTCATTTAAGCTTTGAGGACGTAAGGATAAGGTATCTTCTTCCTCAACAACCTCTGGACTTACAATTCTTTCTTCTTCCACGTATTTACACCTACTTTACTAATGCTTTTAAGGCCTGCTTCACTAAAGCACCCTCATCAAGAGTTTGATCTAGCTTAGGTAAAACCTTAGCAATTTCTTTTTTATTATATCCTAAAGCGAGCAATGCCTGTTCAACATCCTCAAGCTTTGTATTCTTAATTACAATTTCTTCACCTAAATTTAATTTCCCTTGTAGATCTAAAATGATCTGTTGACTGGCTTTGGCGCCAATTCCAGGGAATTTTCTTAAGTAAGCATCATTTCTTGATTCGATTGCTTTTACTATTTCACTTACTGTACCAGTAGCTAAAATAGATAATGCACTTTTAGGACCAATGCCACTTACAGAGATCAGCTTAAGGAATAAATCCTTTTCATCCTCACTGATAAAGCCATATAAATCGATGATGTCTTCTCTTACATATTGATACACATAAACCTTATATTCCTTATTCAAAGAAAAATTATAGGGGTTACTTACAATAAGTAAATATCCAATCCCTTGATTTTCTACTATTATATTTTTAGGAGTTACCTTAGTAACCATTCCTTTAATATATCCATACATCATTAATCACCATCCTATATCATATCATATTCTTAAGAAAAATGAAAGAAAAAAACAAATGCTTTTAAATATATATTTAAAAAAGGAAAATCTTTTAGCTGATTTTCCTAGCATTATAATGCTTCTTTTCTTTCTCCTTAGGCTATCTAAGATGAATACTCTAAAAGATAACGCTTATTGATAAGTAAATATTCAATAAACTCAAATAATAACCATGCTAATACATTGCTATTAAAAACAAATGTTTCTTTTTTATCCCCATCCATATAGGTTATTTTTCTAAAACAATTATCTATATTTTCTGGATGGTCTGGATCTGAATGAGTTAAGTTTGGATAGTCTGGATTTAATCCCTCTATAGAAAAGCCACCTTTAAGTGTATTAAAAAGATAAAAAAGTAAACGTTGCCCTGTTATTGTTTCATAATAATGTACAAACTTTGTATCTACAAATTTCTTTTCAATGGGGGGCATAAATCATTGTTTCATTTTGATAAACTATAGTATTCTCATTGAAAAAATCTGGTTCACTCAAGATTTCTTCTTTTGTTGGATGCTTAAACTTAAATTTCACCCATTCCCTTACTGACCTGTCTTCATTTAATTTGTCAAAATTAAAACCCAGTTCCTTTAATTCTTCCATCATATATTCTTCTAAGCAATCGTACATAATAGTTACCCCCTAATAGCCGAAGCATATTTCATTTTGAATAGCTTTATTATTTCTCTATAAAATTTAATATCTTTCCATCTACACCAATATCTACAAACTCTACAATAGTACAATTATGAGTTAAAAACTCTTTTGCAAGTTCATCAAAATCAAATGAACATTTATCATATAATTGATTTAATGCATCTCTACTTCCAATAGCTAATAGCCAGCTATATGGCTTGAAAATATGGTGTAACTCTTCGTCACTTGGAAAAGCCAGTCCAGTTAACCAGCCATCCTTTTCTTTTTCAGTCTTATTATCCTCAAAGATGATGCCATCTTTTTTTAATTTATTCCAAATTCCGAAATGCTTTTGAACACAAGAATTTCCTACTTTCCTCTTTAAAATAAGGGCAATTTTCTTATCTTGAGTTTTTTCTTTAATCAGCTTTAGAAATTCAAATTGTATTTGTTTTTCTAATCTATCATCTTCTAAATTTTGATAAAATTCACTAGCATTATAATCAGAATAGTAAGTAGTTTTTTTGGCTATTACATTGCTGAAACATACTTGTTCTTCGTAGCTTTTTATTTCCATAGAATGTAAACTCCTTTAAATATGGT
>CAMWJY010000074.1 GCA_947174685.1 uncultured Mollicutes bacterium
TCTATTGTTCCAGGTAAGAAGTTCATAGAAGGAGTTCCAATAAAGCTACCAACAAACACATTTGCTGGAGAATTGTAAATCTCTTTTGGAGTACCAATCTGCTGGATATAGCCATCCTTCATTACAACAATTCTAGAAGCCATTGTCATTGCTTCTATTTGATCATGTGTTACATATAGTGAGGTGGCTCCTATATTCTTATGGATTCTTGCAATCTCTGTACGCATTTGAACTCTTAGCTTAGCATCCAAATTTGACAATGGTTCATCAAATAAGAACACTTTAGCATCACGCACAATCGCTCTACCTAAAGCAACTCTTTGTCTTTGTCCACCAGATAAGGCCTTAGGCTTTCTATCCAAAAACGCAGTTAATCCAAGTGTATTTGCTACCTCTTCAATTCTTCTTTTTATCTCATCCTTAGGAATCTTTCTAAGCTTTAATCCAAAGGCCATATTATCAAATACAGTCATATGAGGATATAACGCATAGGACTGGAATACCATCGCAATACTACGATTCTTTGCTGGAACATCATTCATCAATTCACCATCAATAAGCAATTCTCCACTAGATATTTCTTCTAGTCCTGCAACCATTCGTAGAGTAGTTGATTTTCCGCAACCAGAAGGACCAACCAATACGATAAAGTCTTTATCCTCAATTTCTAGATTAAAATCAAATACTGCTTGAACTCCATTAGGATATATTTTATTAATATTCTTTAAACTAACATTTGCCATTTTTTTCCACCTCGTGTTTTTTCTTTATTAAATAAGCACAAGCACCATAAATGCCTGCATTATTTTTTAATACTGCTAAATTTATTTTTGTATGTGTTGCTTGTTCTAAGCATTTGTTTGTGTAATACTTTTGGATTCTTTCTAACAAGAATGCTCCTGCATTACTTACTCCACCGCCAATGATAAAGGCATCTGGGTTTATGATTACTGAAAGATTAGCCATAGCTTGTGCAAGTGCTTGGCAAGCTTCATCAAAAGCGTAGGAAGCAAGTGGGTCATTTGCCTTAGCTGCATCCACAACATCTTTCGTTGTGATTTGATTCAAATCAAGACGAGTAGGCAGCTTATCTTTATAATACCTTGTTAAACGAACTATTCCAGTTGCTGATGCAATAGTCTCTAAGCACCCAATCTTGCCACAGCCACAAGTAAAATTGTATTTGTCATCTATGTGCATATGTCCAAGCTCCCCGCCAAGACCATCCGCCCCTTCAACGACTTCCTGATGGAATATAATTCCGCCTCCAACTCCTGTGCCTAGAGTAATAAAAACAACGGAATCCCATTTTGAATTTAAATAGGATGCTTCTCCAAGTGCTGCAAGATTTGCATCATTGAAAACATATACTCTTGCATCATATCCTAAAGCTTTATTAAATTCTTGTCTTATATCAACATTTTCCCAGCCAAGATTTACACACCTTGTTGCAATCCCATTTTTTACCATTCCAGGAATTCCTAAGCCATAACCAAAAATTTCTTCAAAGGAAATATTCTTTTTTGAAATATAGGCTTTTATATTTTCTGCAATCTCTTCAAATAAACTATTAGAATGCGTGGGAATTTCCCATTGCTCTAAAAGCTCAAAGGAATCTTTGAAAAATCCAATCTTTACAGAAGTTCCGCCTATATCTATTCCGAATATATACATATCTATCACTCCTATAGCTTTGAATATACAACTTCTCCTCTACAGATAGTCATATAAACATTTAGATCCTTGTCTACAACAACAAAGTCAGCATCCTTTCCAACTTCTATGCTACCCTTTCTATCCTCAATATGTAGACATCTTGCAGGATTAATCGTTGCAAGATCAACTGCATCTATCAAGGAAGCTCCTGTAGCCTGCATAAAATTAGAAATAGCGTCATTCATTTTCAATGTAGATCCTGCTAAAGTTCCATCCTCTAATCTTGCCTCGCCGTGTTTAACAATGACCTTTTGACCGCCAAGCTGATAGTCTCCATCAGGCATCCATTTTGCCTCCATAGCATCTGTAATTAAACACATATTAGAGCTTCCCTTGTTCTTATATAACAATTGAACAACTGGTTTAGATACATGTATCAAATCACAGATAAGCTCACAATTAAGGTTATCCTCTAACAAGCCTGCTCCTACAGTACCTGCATTTCTATGATGAAGTCCGCGCATCGCATTAAACATATGAGAAACTGAGGTTGCTCCTTGATGGATTGCATCTACTGCCTCTTCATATGTACAGTCTGTGTGTCCTAAAGAGGCAACAATTCCCTTAGTCTTCAAATGCTTTACTAAATCAAGTCCATTTTCTTCTACTGCCAGAGTTACCTGCTTGATATGATTCTTAGCCTTTTCATTAAAACTATCAAAGGCTTTTATATCACAAGGAATAATATACTTTAAAGGCTGAGCACCTGCATGCTTAGGACTAATAAATGGTCCTTCTAGATGAATACCTAGAATTTCTACTCCTGAAGGTTTTTCTTCAATGTAATCAGCAATAGTTTCTAAACTCAAACTGATATTCTCTTTACTTTGAGTCATCGTTGTTGCAAGACAGCTTGTTGTACCCTCTTTTGCAATTGCAGATAAAATAAGTCTTATCTTTTCTTTTGAAGGATTCATAAAATCTGCTGAATTTGCCCCATGGGTGTGCTTGTCTACAAAACCAGGAAGAACGATATATTTATCATCAAGCTCTAGCAATTCTTTATCCTCTAAAGCATTGTCTATTTTTTTAATTTTTCCATCCTCTACGGAAAGAGATGTTTTTTCTAATCCTTTTCCATAAACATAGATATTTGAATGCTTAAAACCAACACATTTCATTTTAACAAGTCACCAGGCTTAAAGCCTCTTCATCAGTAATTACAACTACATCTGGATGATTGTGCAAAGCACTTGCAGGGAAATCTGTAGTAATCTCTTTAGATAACAGACGCTTTACCGCCTCTGCCTTACCCTTTCCTGTAGCTATTAGAATAATCTTTTTTGCCTTCATAATTTCTGCAATTCCCATAGTGATTGCTTTAGTAGGAACCTCATCAATGGAATTGAAGAATCTCATATTGTCTTGTCTAGTTTTTTCTGTTAGATTTACAATAAAGGTCTTTTGATCAAATGGTGTTTTAGGTTCATTAAAGCCTATATGCCCATTTGCTCCTATACCTAAAAGCTGAATATCTACCTCTGCCTTTTCTAAAGCATCTGAATACCTCTTGCAGGATTCCTCTAAAGCGTTAGGAATTGCATAAGGAATATGTACATTATCCTTATTAATATCAATATGATCAAAAAGATTTTCGTTCATAAAATAATAATAGCTTTGAGGATTTTCTCTATCCAAACCAACGTATTCATCTAAATTATAGGTTTTAACATTCTTAAAAGAGATGTTGTGATTTTCATAGTCTTGAATTAAATTTTTATATGTTCCGATAGGAGAGGATCCTGTGGCCAAGCCTAAAACAATGTCTGGCTTAGTCTTGATTGAGGCAGAAATAATTTCTCCTGCAACCTTGCTGGCCTCCTCATAATTCTTGCAACGAATAACTTTCATTGTTTATCTCCTTCTATATATTCAATTATAATATCTGTCTTAAAAGAGCTTTTACTCTTTAATTTTTGTATATGCAACTTATCTTTAAGCTGATGATTTGTTTTGCATTTGTCTGGCAATCCACACCAAGGCTCTATACAAAGAAATTTAGGATTCTCTGGCGCGCTTTGCCATAATGCTACAAACGGCATTGAATGCCTTATTCTTAAAAGATTTGTTTGAGATTTCAAATCAATTTGATTTACCCCTTCAAAGCATACTGTCTTTTTACTTTGTAGCTCTAAAGACAATTTAGACAATTCTAAAGAATCAGGCAATACTGTCTTCTCTATTTTTTTTACAAAGTTAGGATCGAAGAAAACAGAGTTGACTTGGTTAGGAGAAAAGGAAATCTCAAGATCATCTCCCAATAGAGCTCGTAAGCCTTCATAATCAAAGCCAGGATGCAAGCCTAAAGAAAACAACATTTCCTTTTCATCTAAATTACAAATCTCAATAGAAATTTGAATTTGATGATCCAAAACTGTATAGGTTATATAAAATTCATAAAGAAATGGGTAATGTGCTAAAGTCTTTTCTGTGTAGATAGATTTTAGTTTTATACTATTTTTTTCTTGGCAAACCACTTCAAACTGCTGGTCTTTTAAAAAACCATGAGTTTTCATAAAATAGTTTTGATTTTCGTACTTAAAATAGCCATCCTTTAAATTTCCTATAATGGGAAATAGCAATGGGCTTTTTTCCTGCCAAAGCTCTCGTCCATCCCAAAGAACATTGATATCCTTAACTATTATTTTTTCTAGTTCGGCTCCACGTTCTGAAATGCTCAAACAAAAGATTTCGTTTTGTATTTTGTACATACAATCTCCTTTATTTTAATACCGTGTTTGTAACCTCTTGAACATATTTCTTTGTCTTTTCAATATCGCGTAGTGCACAGCTTGTTACCAAAATATCGCAAACATACATCTGGGATATTTTAGAACAAAAGAAGCCACCACTAATTTCATTTTCAAATCCATTTGTCTTTAAAAATACATCTGCGAGTTGATATAAGGTTGAATTTGTATAGTTTGAAATTACAATGATTTTCACATTCTTTTCTTTGCAGTTCATTGCAAATTTAACCATTTCTTCAGTTTCACCACTAAAGGAATAAATAATTGCACATGACTCTTCATTTAAAACTGCAGTATACATATAACCAAAGTGAGAATCATTTACGACAATCGCATTCACACCAGTACGTATGATTTTACTAAACATATCTAATGCAGTTGTATGGCTTGTTCCCATACCAGCTATAATGACTTGCTTTGAAGATAAGATTAAATCTGTAGCCTTTTCTACTGCTTTCATATCAATAGAAGCCTTTGTTTTTTGAATAACATCTATCATATTGTCAGTTATATTATCAATATAAGGAAGTCCATTCTTAATGCTTAATTCCTGTAAAGCCTTATAGATGTCCATTTTAAATGTGATAAAATTGGAATATCCTAGCTTTTTAAAATAACGAACAATAGAAGCCTCTCCTACATGAAGCTTATTTGTGATACTGTTTAAAGTATCATAAATTACCTGCTCAGGATTATTCACTATATAATTATGAATTCTTTTTTCTGTTTTTGAAAAAGCAATATGCTCCTTTATTAGAATGCTTTCAAATTTAATTTTATCAATTATCATTTATAACCACTGCCTTTACGATATATTTTGTTTAATATACAACCA